>JBIIEG010000026.1:0-8441 GCA_044237955.1 Gammaproteobacteria bacterium | reverse complement strand
GTGCTGGCTTTCTTTTGTAGTGATATTGCTCGATCAACTCAGCAAATATCTCACACTGCATTTCTTAACGCCCTATCAACCTACGCCTGTCTTCCCATTTTTTAATTTGACGTTGGTGCACAACACAGGTGCTGCATTTAGTTTTTTAAGTCACCAACCTGTGTTGGCTTTTTGGTTGTTCAGTGGAATTGCGTTAGTGATGAGTGTCATTCTTGTGGTGTGGTTATCTCGCTTACCGGCTAGCAGTCGCTGGCTTTCGTGTGCATTATCACTGGTATTGGGTGGTGCATTAGGCAATGTCATCGATCGTTTTGTACATGGTCACGTCATCGACTTTTTAGATTTTTATTATGAAGCCTCGCATTACCCTGCGTTCAATATTGCTGATTCGGCGATTTTTATAGGCGCTGTGATACTACTTTTAGATGCAATTTTTAAAAAAAAATATAAAAACTAATCAGCTTAATTCCAAGCTTATTTTCCAGGTCACGGCTTCGTTCGGTTTCAGCAATGCCATCCCTGTATCCACATCTCCCCAAACTTCTGCACGAGGATCTGCTACATTAAATTGCGGCTCTATCGCAATAAAATTTTTATCTGGTGGCGCATACATATGAATCGTTTTGATCTCAGGAGACTCTGCCGTGATGCGTAAGCGATAATCAGCTGCAGGATCGTTTATCATTATGGCAGCAGCATTATCTGCATGTCGCTTGAGCTGTGTGAAGCTATCATCTAAATATAAATCACCCAACGCACGACCTTCCTTCGCCGTAAAATCAAATGGTGTATCTTTAACAGAGACCAACTCACCTGTAGGAAATACATCATCATAGTTATTCACCAATGCGCGCATGCCAGATGGCATATGCAGCCTCGCTTGTTTTCGGTCACCACTGGGTAATACAAAATAAGGATGCGCACCTATTCCTATCGGTAATAATTCTTTGCCCACATTTTTTGCGGTCACTACCATTGTCAGTTTGAAATCTTCCAATGTGATTTGTGCATCTACCTGTGTTTGAGAAGGCCAATGCCCATCAAAATCACCTGCATGTAGCACGCCTTTTAGCGTAGAGGCAGTCTGTTGTAGCTGCTCAAATGGTGAAGACAGCATAAGCCCATGTATCGCATGTTTTTCTGCATCTGGTTTTTTGCCTTGCCAATTCGCGGGTAGCACAACTTCTTGAGCTGCAATGGATGTTTGTATGTTTTTGCCATCGGGTAAAAGTTTTCCACGAATACGATTAGCGTAGGGCAACAAAATAGCGCATCCCATTTTGAATGCTTCATTCTGATGACTCTTCAGTAATGATTTTGCTTGTGTTAAATCAGGAGAACTCAGTAAATCAACCTCACCTAGCGCAGGTAAAAAAGCCCTTATTTGTAAGAGATGCATACCATTTTCAGGCAAGACGGTGGCGCTTAAGAAGTGAGGTTTTTTAAAATCAGATTGAGAATGGCGGGTTAAAATAATGGTCATAGTGGATGAAAATTGTGTGAAATATGGAGCTTTATCCGAAACAGTGATACTATTATGGAATGAATTCCGAACTGGTAATTAAAAAACGCTTATTAAACATAGAGTTACCTGAAAAACAGAGTGCCTTCTTGTGGGGTGCTCGAAAAACAGGTAAGTCTACCTATTTGCGCACGCATTTTCCAGATTCGCTTTGTTATGATCTCTTGAAGTCTGATGTTTATACACGCTTAGTAAAAGAACCTCACTTATTCAGGGAAGAAATTCTGGCTGTTTCGCCTGAGGTGTTACGACATCCCGTCATTGTCGATGAAGTCCAAAAAATCCCTCTTCTAATGGATGAGGTACATTGGTTAATCGAAAATACCCCCGCTTCTTTTATTTTGTGTGGTTCCAGCGCCAGAAAATTAAAACAAAGTGCTGCTAATTTATTGGGAGGGCGTGCTTGGCGTTTTTCTTTTTACCCTTTAGTGAGTGCAGAGATTTCCGATCTTGATTTGCTACATGCCTGTCATACAGGATTGATCCCTTCTCATTATTTGCAAACCCAAGCGCAAGCGCATCGATCATTAAAAGCGTATGTTCAAGATTATTTAAAACACGAAATTCAGGCAGAAGGGTTGACGCGTAATTTACCTGCGTTCGCACGTTTTTTAGACGCAATTGCGATGACGCATGGAGAATTAACAAATTTTTCTAATGTTGCACGTGACTGCGGTGTGGATTCAAAAACAGTCAAAGAATACTACCAAATTTTAGTCGATACCTTGTTAGGCTATTTTGTTTTGCCTTATAAAAAACACGTTGGACGAGATGTTATTAGCGCCACACCTAAGTTTTATTTGTTTGATATCGGTGTTGCTAACACATTGGCCAAACGCAAGATTGAGCAACTAAAGGGAATAGAAGCGGGTCATTGCTTTGAGCATTTTATTTTAATGGAGCTGATTGCTTATCGAGGATTACAAGAGCTTGAATTTGATATCAATTTTTGGCGAACTAAAACTGGTTTGGAAGTTGATTTTATTTTAGGCAAAGCAGAAGTAGCCATTGAAGTTAAAATTAGTAACACTGTATCAAAAACTGAGCTTAGGGGCTTGGTCGCTTTTTGTGAAGAGCATCAGCCTAAAAAAGCTTATGTGGTTTCACAAGATATGCGCGCACGAAAACTAAATTTCGATATGCCGACAGAAATTATGATATTACCCTGGCGAGAATTTTTAAAAATGTTGTGGGCAGGGGAAATTATTTAGTTGATCCAATCAGGCTTGTTTGATGGAGAGTTTGGCAAGAGGTTTTCTTACACTGCTACAGGCGCTTTAATGGCTTCATGATGTTGATAGTTCACAATTTCTATATCTTCAAATGCATAATCAAATAACGAATCAGGCTTCCTTCTCAAATGCAATTGCGGTAGCGCAAACGGTGTGCGTGTCAGCTGTAAATCTACTTGTTCTAAATGATTGCTATAAATATGACAATCACCGCCAGACCAAATAAATTCCCCTACGTTTAAATCACACTGCTGTGCAACCAGGTGTGTTAATAGTGCATAAGAAGCAATATTGAAAGGCACACCCAAAAAAGCATCTGCAGAGCGCTGTGTGAGTTTGCAGGAAAGTTTTCCTGCGGCGACATAAAATTGAATCAACAAATGACAAGGTGGCAGCGCCATTTTATCTAACTCACCGACATTCCATGCGCTGACAATCAAACGGCGAGAGTCTGGATTGTGTTTGATCTGATCGACAACTTGTTGCATCTGATCCATCACACGACCATCCGCTGTTTGCCAGGCCCGCCATTGTTTGCCATACACGGGGCCTAAGTCCCCGTTTGCATCAGCCCATTCATCCCAAATACTCACACCGTGCTGGTTTAAATAATCGATATTTGTATCGCCTCGTAAAAACCAGAGCAATTCATGGAAGATGCTGCGCGTATGAAGTTTTTTGGTGGTGACTAAGGGAAACCCTGCTTGAAGGTTAAAGCGCATGTCATAGCCGAATACGCTAAAAACACCTGTGCCTGTGCGGTCCGTTTTTTGCGTGCCATGTTCGCGAATATGCTTTAGAAAATTAAGATAAGTTTGCATTTTTTTTATATGCGGTGACTATGAAGAGAATACCTAAAATGACCATAGGGATAGACAATAACTGGCCCATGGTCAACCAATCGAATGCTAAAAATCCTAGCTGTTTATCGGGTTCGCGGAAAAACTCTATAAGAATACGAAATACACCATAGCCCAATAAAAATAGCCCAGAGACTGACATCGTAGGTCGTGGTTTGGAAGAGTAAACCCAGACCAGAATAAATAAAACGACGCCTTCCAGTAGGAATTCATACAGCATGGAAGGGTGTCTGGCAAAAGGACCGCCGTTGGGAAAAACCATGGCCCAGGGCACATCGCTGATGCGGCCCCATAATTCGCCATTGATAAAATTGCCCATACGCCCTGCTGCTAAACCAATCGGTACCAAGGGTGCTAAAAAATCACCGACAACAAAAAATGTTTTATGTGTTTTGCGCGCGAATAACCACACGCTGATTGCAACGCCGAGCAATCCACCATGAAATGACATACCGCCATCCCATATTTTAAATAGTGTCAGCGGGTTATCTAAAAAAGCAAAAAACGAATAGAACAGTACATAACCTACCCGTCCGCCGATCAACACACCCAACGCGCAGTAAAAAATAAGATCGCTGACTTGTGTGTCTGTCCATCCGCTGTTCGGTTTATGCGCTCTGTATCGCGCTAGCAACCAGGCGCTGGCAAATCCAATCAGGTACATAATGCCATACCAGTGAATAGTGATGGGGCCTATTTGTAATGCAATGGGATTTATGTCTGGATAGGTTAACATCAGGCATTCCTTTGTTTTGTAATGGAACTACTTTAAACTATTTAATTCTCTTTATCCACGCCACGCTTTTAGAGGTCTCATGAAAGTAACACAACTAAAAACACTTGTTTTAAGCACCTTAGAAGATAGTAAAGCAAAAAATATTGAAACGCTGGATGTACGTAAATTGACAGATATTACGGACTATATGATTGTTTGTACGGGGACATCTAATCGGCATACACGATCGATTGCCGAACATGTTGCCGTACAAAGCAAAGCGCATGGCGTCAAACCTTTATCAGTTGAAGGCACAGACACGGGTGAGTGGATATTGATAGATTTGATCGATATCGTTGTGCACGTCATGCTTCAGGAAGCGCGTGATTTTTACAGCCTGGAAAAATTATGGCGTGTTGTTGAGGTGAAGCGCCCGGCTGCTAAAAAACCTGCTTCGACGGTTGTTAAAAAGCCTGCTAAAAAAACCGCTTCAAAGCCTGTTAAAAAGCCTGTTAAAAAAACAGTGCAAAAGCCAACAAAAGAACCGGTGAAGAAACCAGCTAAAAAGCCCGTCAAAAAACCCGCTAAGCGAGTGTCTAAATCTAAGGCTTCATGAAACCCATCTCCCAACTTCCTTGCTCCACGCTACGCGGTGTAGGCCCACAGCTTTCGGCGCGTTTGGAAAAGCTCGGGTTGTACACTGTGCAGGATTTATTATTTCATCTTCCCTCGCGTTACGAAGACCGCACACGTATTGTCCCCATACGACAATTACGCGCTGGAGATCATGCGGTGATAGAAGGCTTTATCACCGAAACACAACTGCGTTTTGGTCGTCGTCGCAGTTTATTGTGTGCGCTGGAAGATGATAGTGGCTCTATCACACTCCGATTTTTTTATTTCAATCAGGCGCAACAAACACAATTAACAACAAAAGGTTTGCGCATACGTTGTTTTGGTGAGGTACGTTTTGGCGCATCCGGTTTTGAGATGGTGCATCCCGAATATCGCTTTTTGCAGGCAGATACCCCATTACCTGTTGATGAAAATCTCACGCCGATTTATCCCACAACAGAAGGTTTACAACAAAAAACGTTCAGACAATTAACTGAACAAGCGTTGCAGTTTTTAGAAGCTTCACACAGCTTGGAAGAGCATTTGCCCGATGAATTATTGCAGCAATTTTCATTGCCAAATTTAACCACAGCGATTCGTTATGTCCATCGCCCCCCGCCTGATGCAGCACGCGATCAATTGACGGCAGGTCTACATCCTTCGCAACAACGACTCGCTTTCGAAGAATTGCTCGCACATCAACTCAGTTTGCAGCAGCGTCGTTTATCACTCAGACATTATCAAGCACCTGTTTTACCAACAGAATCTGAGTTATTAACACGCTTTTTAAGCAATCTCTCTTTTGAATTAACCGCAGCACAACAACGCGTCGTATCAGAAATAAAAAATGATTTGGCGCGCAATATACCAATGTTACGTTTAGTGCAGGGAGATGTTGGGTCAGGAAAAACAGTCGTCGCTGCAATTTCTGCATTGCAAGCGATCAGTCAGGGTTATCAGGTTGCATTGATGGCGCCCACCGAATTATTAGCAGAACAACATGCTAAAAATTTTTTGAATTGGTTTGCACCATTAGGTCTTAAATCAGTATGTTTAACGGGCAGTATTAAAACAGCAGCGCGCGTTCAAATGTTATCTGACATACAATCAGGCGCAGCACACATTGCAATTGGTACGCACGCTTTGTTTCAAAAAGAAGTGAGTTTTGCCAAAGTAGCCTTGATTATTATCGATGAACAACATCGTTTTGGCGTACAGCAACGATTGGATTTGCGTCAAAAGGGAGACAATCTAGATGAGCGCCCGCATCAGCTGATGATGACCGCAACGCCTATTCCCCGCACATTAGCAATGACCGCTTATGCAGATTTAGATATTTCCAGCATTGATGAGTTACCGCCCGGTAGAAAACCGATTACCACCTCTCTTATTTCATCGCAGCGACGTGATGAAATTATTCAACATATTGCACAAGCATGTAGCAACGGTTATCAAGCGTATTGGGTATGTACCCTCATTGAAGAATCCGATGTATTGCAATGTCAGGCAGCAGAAGTCACCGCCGCTTTTCTAACACAACAATTACCCCAATTACGCTTAGGATTGATTCACGGGCGCTTAAAAGCTGCGGAAAAAGAGCAATTAATGGTGGATTTTAAAGCAGGTGTGATTGATTTATTGGTTGCAACAACGGTGATTGAAGTCGGGGTGGATGTGCCGAACGCCACACTGATGGTCATTGAAAATGCAGAGCGTTTAGGGTTATCGCAATTACATCAATTGCGTGGTCGTGTGGGTCGAGGCAGTACCGCCAGTTATTGTGTACTTCTCTATCAAATGCCCTTATCTGCCTTAGCCAAAGAGCGTCTTAAAGCATTAAAAGATCATCAGGATGGTTTTGAGATCGCAAGACAAGATTTAGCGTTGCGAGGGCCGGGTGATGTATTGGGAACGCGTCAGGCGGGTTTAATGTTGTTTAAAATTGCGGATTTGCTCCGAGACAAGGCGTTGCTGCCTGATATACAAACCGCGAGCTTGAGGTTGTTGCAGGAATTTCCAGCCCAGGTCGCGCCTTTAATGGCCCGTTGGGTGGGGATTGGTGAGCGGTTTGGGGGTGTCTAGTACAGCGTATCTCTCATTTTAGGTGGTATGTGGTTTTTGGATCGAACGAGTCATGCCTTCATTCAAGCGAGATACAGGAACCACAGACCACCCAAAATGAGAGATACACTGCACTAGTACGTCATCGCACTAATTTTGGCTATTTAAGTAGTATTGTCATTCCCGCGAAGGCGGGAACCTATCTATGTTCTTGCTGCCATGCTGTGGATGGGTTCCTGCCTTCGCGGGAATGACAAACCCTTTTTTAGAGCGCAAATACCAGTCAAAGTTAGTGCGATGACGTACTAGTTTAAGAGCATAAAAAGTCTTTAATCATATTTGCTAAGTTTTTTTAATTCTTTCGCCGCAAAATAACACACACCTTACATTGAATCAGCACCACTAGGGTGTTATATTTACCCCTTCATTTATCGGGGTATAGCGCAGTCTGGTAGCGCGCCTGCTTTGGGAGCAGGATGTCGGGGGTTCGAATCCCTCTACCCCGACCAATAATTGTGGAAGCCGATTCTGGCACCCTCATCCGCCCTGCGGGCACCTTCTCCCATCAAAATAAATGGGAGAAGCTTTGTGGGCCATGGCTTAATATTTGGTGCCCATAGCTCAGCTGGATAGAGCACCAGCCTTCTAAGCTGGGGGTCGCAGGTTCGAGCCCTGCTGGGCACGCCAATCAACACGGTAGGTTGGGCTGAATGGTTTGTATGAAGCCCAACAACATACATGCCGAGCGTCTGTGTTGGGCTTCGAAAAACACTCAACTCAACCTACAAATCTATTTGATTTAGGTAACAAAGCTTTCAAAAACATGGTGGACGTAGCTCAGTTGGTAGAGTCCCGGATTGTGATTCCGGCTGTCGCGGGTTCGAGCCCCGTCGTTCACCCCATATGCCACTACATTGTTCTGATAATTTTTTAGTGTTTATACCGCTCGCCTTTCAAGATGCTGGTTTCTGTTAAGGCTTTGTCCCGCAAAAAATCGCGGGATGTGTTTGGGTGGCGAGCAGTATAACCTGTTGAATTTAAGGGGGGAAAAAAGACTTTTACCCCCTTAAAAACCCCCCTGGTTTTGTATTCGAACTTGAAGATACAAAACCAGTATCTTCAAGTTGAATGGGTATAGTTTCCGTCTCTCACTCGAATGTAGGTATGACTCGTTCGATGAGGTTCAGGATGAACGGAATGCTGCGGTGGCATGGATGCGAAAGAGCAGCCCAAAAACTAAATGCCAAAAAACGACCAGAACAACATCTCTAACGCCACCCACAGGAGAGCCTCTTCGTGCCACATCCACTTTCCCATAAAATCTCTCAAACGATTAAAGAACACGACGTCCAATATGTTGATTTACGTTTCACAGATACGCATGGAAAGGAACAGCATGTTTCTGTGGGCGCAGGTGTGGTGGATGATGAATTTCT
>JBIIEG010000025.1:0-8488 GCA_044237955.1 Gammaproteobacteria bacterium | reverse complement strand
GCGCTCCTTCCGACCTAAAGGTCGGGGTCTTAAACCAGCAAGGAAGTATGGATAAAAAACGCGAGTAATTCCTTCTTTTCCTTTTGGGCGTAGCTCAAATACTCCATCACCCATGGCTCGTGAATGCGGTAAACGTAAATCCATCCCGAACTCAGTCAATAAACCAGCCAACTTAGCGTAAGCTGCCCGTATACCGATGGGCATCTTACCTACCCAGTCCTGTACATTCTGGCTGTAATATTCTATTCTCCATCCCATAAATTTTATAACATATTTGTTAGATTCTCCAGTTCTCATAACAACCGTAATGAGCAAATCCTAACGTAAACGCTCTTTAGAAAAGTACAATACCGCTAACTCCTCAGGTAATTTAAAGAGCATATATCTATCATAAGCAAACCTTCAAAAACATGGATGTTTTTGGAGAGTCTACATGGATGTATTCACGACGTGTTTGCGTTGATAGATATATGCTATTTAAATTACCTGGGGAGTTACCAATACCGTAATATTTCAAAACCTCTCTTACTCAACACAACCATGTCATCACCCAAAGAACCACTACAACACCCACGCACAATCAAAAGTTTTGCGATTCGTGAAGGACGACTCACGCCACGTCAAGAACAGGCTTTAGAAGCAGAATGGGCGCGCTATGTATTGCCTGCCAATGAGCTGATTGATTGGGCAAACGTTTTTCCATCTGAAACAAATCTGCCAAAACCAATTATTTTAGAAATCGGTTTTGGTATGGGACATGCGTTGTTAAAAAATGCACAAGCGCAACCTGACTGCTGTTTTATAGGAATAGAAGTGTATCGTCCGGGTATCGGTGCTTTACTATCAGAATTAAAAACGCGGCAGATAAACAATGTGCGCGTTTTTTATGGTGATGCTGTGGAGATATTCAATCATTGCGTGCCAAATCAATCGTTAGATGGCGTGCATATTTTTTTCGCCGATCCCTGGCCCAAACGTCGTCATCATAAACGACGCTTGATTCAAACAGCGTTTGTAAATTTGATTGTGCAAAAACTTAAAGCAAAAGGAACACTACATCTGGCAACGGATTGGGAAGACTACGCAACACACATGATACGCGTATTATCATCCATCAAAGAATTAGTGCCTGTGGATAACACAGCGCATAAAAAAAACCGCCCGTTGACGAAATACGAGCAACGGGGGAAAAAGCTAGGACATGGTGTTTGGGATTTAGTGTACGAACGATCGTCTACAACTGCAACGGCATAACTAAAAACATGCTATCTGAATCATCAGATTCTTCTTCTATCAACATACGGCTATTGGAGTCGATAAAAGTAAACCGTATCGTTTCACCGGTGATGGTATTCAAGACATCCAGCAAATAGACCACGTTAAATGCAATGTCTAATTCTTCGCCGGCGTAGTCGATAGATAAAATTTCTTCGGCTTCTTCTTGTTCGGGATTGTTCGCTAAAATATGCAAAAATCCAGAGCGCAGCTGCAGACGTACAGCGCGGAATTTTTCGTTGGATAAAATCGATACGCGCATCAAAGCATCTTTTAATGTTTCACGGTTTAATGTAATACTGTTTCCTTTTTCTTTCGGCAAAACACGTTCGTAGTCGGGGAAGCGTCCATCAATGAGCCGTGATGTAAACGTGAAAGCAGGATTGCTGACGCGTATATGATTGTCACCAATTTCAACTGCTAATTCGCTATCATCGTGTTTCAATAAACGCAATAATTCGAGCACGCTTTTGCGCGGCAAAATAATCTGTGCGGCTTTATCTTCAGTCTCTGTAGACTTACCATTCATGGCAAAGCGATGACCATCTGTGGCAACGGTGCGGATTTTATTGTCCTTGATGTCGATTAACATGCCATTGAGGTAGTAGCGTACATCTTGTTGCGCCATGGCGAATTGAGAACGTTGCAAGAGCGCGCTGAAGTCTTTTTGTGTGAGGGTTTGGGTCAGTGTCGGTGTTGCGGCTTCAAATCGGGGAAAGCTTTCGACCGGCAAAGTGGCCAGCATGAAGCGGCTTCTGCCGGAGCGAACGATCACGCGTCCTTTATCCTGCTGCAAATCAATGGTAGCGTCTTGGGGCAGGGTACGGAAAATATCCAGCAGTTTGCGTCCGGAGAGAGTAAGCTGTAGAGGCGTTGTGACAGGTTCGGTCAGGGTGGCATTAGCGATCAGTTCGATTTCCATATCGGTGGCTATCACTGATAGCTGTGCGCCTTCTGCAAGCAGTAGCACATTAGCGAGGATAGGCATGGTTTGGCGGCGCTCTACGACACCAATCACGGTTTGTAGGGGCTCTAGTAGCGTTTCACGTTCAATATTGAGTTTCATCGTAGGCTCTTTTTTTGTTATAGATGTAAGGTGTGAATTGTACCGATATTTGGGGGATTCATGTAATCTATTTAAACAATATACAAAACCCCTTCTCCCGGAGCGTTTTTTGCGAATGGGAGAAGGTGGATGCCACTGCTTTTGTGGCAGACGGATGAGGGTGTTTAGGTTGGCTTTTTTCAGACCTTTCAATTTCACTAAGATCTTAACCTATGAAAACTTTCGAAACACTGATTCTCTCCCCTCGCCTACCCGCTAAAAATACGGTCATCTGGCTGCATGGCCTGGGTGCTGATGGCCATGATTTTTTGGATATTGTCCCAGAGTTGCACTTGCCTGATACATTGGCCGTGCGCTTTATCTTTCCGCATGCCCCCATACGCCCTGTGAGCTTGAATAATGGCCTGCCGATGCGTGCCTGGTTTGATATTCACGGTTTGACGGGGGATGCCAGAATTGATGAACAGGGTATTCATGAATCTGACGCCGCATTGCGCGCATTGATTAAACAGGAGATCGAACAAGGTATTCCTGCTGAAAATATTGTGCTGGCTGGTTTTTCGCAAGGCGGCGTTTTGGCGCTTTATTCGGGATTAACTTATCCAAAGCGTCTGGGGGGTATTTTAGGACTCTCTACTTTTTTTCCAATACATGTTTTAAGAGAAATACATCAGCCTAAAGATATTCCTATTTTTATAGCGCATGGTGATTATGATACGGTTCTATTGCCAACGTTAGGACACGCTTCTTCAGAAGCGCTTTTGACACAAGGCTTTCAGCCAGAATGGCGAACTTATCCCATGGCACATAGTGTGTGTCATGCTGAGATTCACGATATTTCTGCGTGGCTCATCAAGCAATTTACAAAACCCCTTCTCCCCCTACCCGCTCCCCAAAAAAATGGGGAAGCAAAAAAACAAAAAAAACATAAAAAAATCTAATGTTTGACCAGCTCGACATGAACACACTCTCAGAAAAACCAACACTCATCGCAATCGATTGGGGCACCAGCAACTTCCGTGCTTTTTTATTAAATGCCGCTGGAGATATCTTAGAAACACGCTTTGCAAAGCGTGGTTTATTGCATGTGCCACGCGGAGATTTTGCAACTGTTCTGCAACAGCAGATCGGTGATTGTCTAACAGATAATGCGAAAATTCCCATCGTGATGTCTGGCATGGTGGGTTCAAAAAAAGGCTGGCAGGAGGCGCCTTATTTGATGTGCCCCGTCATGCTGGATGATTTAGCGAGCGGATTGCAAAAAGTGGAAAGACAAGACAACACGTGGATTGTCCCTGGATTGCGCATTAACTATCCCGATGGTCGTGTGGATGTGATGCGGGGGGAAGAGACACAAATTTTAGGTTGTTTAGCGTCTGATATTCACACACCACAAGTATTCTGCCTGCCTGGCACTCATAGCAAATGGGCTTGGGTTGAAGCAGGAAAGCTGCAGCGTTTTACTACTTTTATGACAGGCGAGATTTTTAATTTGCTCTTCAAACACAGTATTTTAGGCAAATCTACCAAACACCCCCATCTGAATATACGGGCGTTTTATCAAGGCATAGAATGGGCTGAACGACCAGAGAGTTTATTGTCGCAATTGTTTCAAGTGCGTACGCAAATGTTGGCGGAAAATTTGGCAACAGAAGACATACATAGCTTTTTATCCGGTTTGTTGATCGGGCATGAACTGTCTTCTGTATTCGAACAAAATTCACGCGCGCAAGGAAATGCGCTCGATCATGTTTCTATTGTTGCTAACAGGCGCGTTTCACAGTTATACGCAAAAGCGATCACGAAACATCAATTACAATCTGTTGTGATGGATATTGAACAAGTCACAGCAAAAGGTATTTTTAAAATTGCGCAGCAAGCAGGCTTGATCCCCTCGAGCACACTATGAGTCAGGCACAACAACTCTCTCAAGCGCTTTATGAATTTATCTGTCAAAAAATAGCACAAAATGGCGGTTTGCCTTTTTCAGACTATATGCAACTTGCCTTATATCATCCCACGCTCGGCTACTATAATAATGGTGGTCAGAAATTTGGCGCGAGCGGAGATTTCATTACCGCACCAGAAATTTCCCCGCTGTTTGGCCAATGTATTGCTGCACAAATTGCACCTGTACTCACACAATTGCCTCATGCCGCTATTTTAGAATTTGGTGCAGGCTCGGGCCAATTAGCCGTCGATATTTTACAAGCACTGACTGAAAAAAATCTCACCCCCTCGCATTATTACATCTTGGAATTAAGCGCTGAATTGCAAGATCGTCAGCGACAAAAAATTATTTCTGCCGTACCTCACATGCAAGACAAAGTGACTTGGTTAACATCACTGACTGAAAATTTTCAAGGTATTGTGCTTGCCAATGAAGTGTTAGATGCCATGCCTGTTGAGCGATTTTGTTTTCACGATGCCGCGTTTTGGGAATATGTGGTGCACGATGAAGAAGGTGCATTCAAAGAAAAATTAACACCAGCAAAAGAGAGGCTTGTAACGGCTTTATCAAAATATGCGATTGCATTTTCAGAAGGCTATCACTCAGAAATAAATTTGCAGTTACCTGCGTGGTTAGCAAGTCTTTCTGACTGCATGTCACGTGGATTAGTGTTGCTGATCGATTATGGTTTTCCACGTCATGCGTATTACCATCCCGATCGATCGATGGGAACTTTGATGTGTCACTATCAGCATACAACACAAACTGACCCCTATTTATTACCTGGACTACAAGATATCACCGCGCATGTTGATTTTACGGCTGTCGCAGAATCAGCAATATCTGCTGGTTTTGAGTTAGCAGGTTACACCACGCAAGCGCATTTTTTATTAAGCTGCGGGTTGATGGATTTGGCTGCGAAACAGCAGACTTCTATCAGAGAAAATTGGGGGATAAGTCAGGCCATTAAAAAACTTGTGTTACCTTCGGAGATGGGTGAACTTTTTAAAGTGATGGCGCTGACTAAAGATTTGTCTGTGCCGATGGTGGGGTTTGAAATGAAGGATATGCGGGAGAAGTTGTAGCCCGCCATACGCATATACCGCTCGCCTTTCAAGACACTGTTTTCTGTTAAGGCATCGTCCCGCAAAAAAGTGCGGGATGTGTTTGAGTGGCGAGTCCCACAAAAGGGGAGAATTCAGCCGGTCAGGGGGAAGAACTGCGTCTCTCCCCCCTGACAACCCCTCATTGCCCCTGTTCGTCCAGTTAATGGGTAAGAATGTACGAAACAATTTTTTGGAACCCCGCGCCAGTACTGGGGAAACAGGGCAGCGGGAATTGCTGGGTATAGTTTAAAGCGCCATAATCACATGACTATCCGCTGACAGTGCCAGATAAATCGCATCCAACTGCTCCTGGCTGGCCGCTGTGATGGTAACCGTCATCGATATGTATTTCCCTTCCTTACTGTAATGCTCGCTCACCGCCCCTTCACTTAAATCAGGGACGTGCCGACGCATGATCTGCATCACGGCACCTTCAAACTCAGGGTCCGCTTTGCCGACAATTTTGATGGGAAACTGGCAGGGGAAAGATAATAGGGAAGGTTTGTCGGTGGGTATGGAATTCATAACAGAAAACTATCCTCTCACAACCGTCGTATTATCAAAGCCATTTTTAGCCAACAGCTGAGCCATCTGATGCGAGTGCTCGGAATCCTTCAACGGACCGACATGGACACGATAAACGCGAGAGCCACTACTCATGCCCTCTTTGACAGCAACCTGGACAGGCTGCGTGAGTCTGGTAATACGCTTGCTCATATTTTCTGCGCCACTACGGGTGTGAAACGATCCCACTTGTATATACCGCTGGCCTTTCAAGACACTGGTTTCTGTTAAGGCATTGTCCCGCAAAAAAGTGCGGGATGTGTTTGAGTGGCGAGCGGTATAACCTGTTGAATTTAACGGAGAAACAAGACTGCCGTGATTTTGTGTCAGTTGAGCCAATTGTATGGGTTTGGACTGAGACTTGAGTGAAGCTATTTGGCTGGATGTTTTGGAAATAATGGGTTTGATCGTTTCTTCTACCACAGAAGGGCTAGTGACATTATTTTGAGCAAACAGACCTGTGGAAGAAGAAGAGCCTGTATCGATCCCGGTGACACGTACTTTGGCGGTGCCAATACCCGTGTAGCCCAATTTTTTGGCAGCGGCGTAAGACAGATCAATAATGCGATTTGAGTGGAAGGGGCCTCGGTCATTCACTCTGACAACTGCGGTTCGACCATTGTCTAAATTGGTCACGCGGACATAAGAAGGGATAGGCAGGGTGGTGCTCGCTGCCGTCATGCTATACATGTTATAGGGTTCTTCGCTGGAAGTACGCTGGCCCTGGAATTTGTTGCCATACCAAGAAGCATTGCCTATCTTATCGTAGCCTTTGGCATCCTTGAGCACGTAATAACGCTTACCACGAACCACATAGGAGGGTTTGTTGCCAGACTTGCTGAGTGCCTCTGCTCTGGGAATGGCATCGGGGGTATGGCTGGCATCGAATCCACCAGAAGGAGCACCGTCAAGGCCCATGGAATTACATCCCGCCAATCCCATTGCCAATGAAAACAGCACGCCTACCCTCAAGCATTTCTTAAAACTATTGTGCGAGTTCATGCGTGCAACATAGCAACTGAGATTGTAAAGGTCAAGTTTGGGGGGTTGGGCCTTCTGCTTCTTCCCCTCTCAACGTAAACACTTCAAACCCCGTATCGGTCACTGATAAGGTATGCTCAAACTGTGCGGAAAGGGAGCGATCTTTGGTCACCACCGTCCAACCATCAGACAACAGCTTACAAAAGCGCTTACCCGCGTTAATCATCGGCTCGATGGTAAAAGTCATACCCGGCTGTAGAACCAGCCCTGTACCCGCCGCACCATAATGCAGGACATTCGGCTCTTCATGGAATATACGGCCAATGCCATGACCACAATATTCTCTCACCACACTGAAATGATGGGCCTCAGCATGTTTCTGAATGGCAGCGCCAATATCGCCTAAATGCGCGCCAGGCTTGACTTGCTGGATGCCTAAATACAAACACTCCTGCGTCACTTTTACCAGACGACGCGCCAATACCGAAGGCTCGCCTAAAAAATACATGCGACTGGTATCGCCATGATAACCATCTTTGATAACCGTAATGTCGATGTTCACGATGTCGCCGTCTTTGAGTTTTTTGTCGCCTGGAATGCCGTGACAGATCACGTGATTCACCGATGTGCAAATCGATTTAGGGAATCCTTTGTAATTTAACGGTGCGGGAATAGCGGCCAGGTCATTGACGATATAATCATGGCAAATGGTGTTCAGCTCATCGGTCGTTATACCGACTTTTACGTGCGGGATCATCATCGTCAGCACGTCTGCTGCCAGACGACCTGCTACACGCATTTTGGCTATTTCTTCGGGGGTTTTGAGGGTAACTGCCATTTTCTTGGGGCTCGTTTTGTTTATGTGGCTCCATTTAAACACAGGTTGGCCGCACGAATAAACCTCTCAGAGGTGTGGGTAGCGGGCGATAGTGAATAGGTTGGTTTGACCATTTTTGTTTAGCTGGCTAAAAGAGTAAGGCCATGACGATCAACCAGGTTAAGCAATTTCGATGCTAAGCCACTCGGGTGCTTTTGTCCTTGCTCCCATTTCTGTACAGTCGATGGTGTGGTATTTAAGTAGGCGGCAAACACATGGCGTCAAACTCGCGCATGGTTTGCTCGTTCATGATACCCGCTTTGTGTAGATCTTTCGCAGTTTCATGAATGACTTCTTTTAAGCTCTTACCCAACATAATTCACCTCGATTAATGTACCATTTTTAACTAATTCATTTAGCTGGTCAGTAGAGTAAGTCAATAACTCACTGGCAAATGCCTTAGCCACTTTTTTGTCTTCTGTTGTCATATTTTCTTTTTCATTTTTGGCATAGCCAAAGATAAAGAAGGCTTTCTCCAAGGCTCGATAAGCAAGGATACTTCGCATGCCGCCGCGCTTACCGTGACCTTTTAGCGCAATTCGCTTTTTTTGACATCCTCCCCGCCCTAAAGGACGAGGATTCCTACGGCGCTCAAACAAAAACTGATTGAGTCACTTCGGTGGGGTCCTGCTTCACAGAGTAGCCTAACTGCGCCGACTCTCCACAGG
>JBIIEG010000023.1:0-8781 GCA_044237955.1 Gammaproteobacteria bacterium | reverse complement strand
CCCGACCTTTAGGTCGGAAGGAGCGCCTGCTGCGAACGAAGTGATGCAGCTTTATAGGTGCGGATTTGGGAGGGGTTCATTCCCCTCCCAAATCTTAGTTAGCCCGCAGGGATTCCTTCGTTGACTGCACATTGGTGGGTAAACGCATTGTGGTTTTACATGGGTTTATCAAAAAAACTCAAGAAACACCACGCAGAGAATGAGATATCGCTATAAAGCGGATGAAGGAGGTAAAAAATGAGCAGCGAAAAAAATAAACGAGTACTCGCTCTAAAAACACATGATGAAATGGTAGCCGATTGGATGAGTGATCCTGCTTTTAAAGCAGAATATGATTCGTTAGAAGAGGAATACCAATTACTAAGAGAAATGCTTCATGCTAGAAAGCGTGCCGGACTGACACAAGAAGATGTGGCTGACCGTATGGGCACAAAAGCACCTGCTATTGCGCGATTAGAAGCATCAGGTTCCCGTGATAAACATTCACCTAGTGTTAGTACATTACGGAAATACGCCCATGCAGTCGGTTGTAAACTACAGATTCACCTTAAGCCTTTTTCTAAAAAAGAGCTGAAAGAGAGGCACGCTTAAAATCTATAATAAAGAGGCTCTTGCAAAATTAACAAAAATCATCCGAGCAACACCATATGTAGTGTTCATTCAGTTAAAAAACACAACATACATTTGGCTTGTATAAATTTTGTACAATTTTGCAAGAGCCTCTAAAGTTAACTCCCCAGGTGGTTTAGAAGTTGTAGCCGAACATTGTCATTCCCGCGAAGGCGGGAACCCATCCCAGTGTGGCAATGATGCGAAGGAAATATTTAAAAAATAAGAGATTTAACCTAAAATCGGCAGTTAGAACCGTAGCGAAATGGACTAATGTGCTGAATTTTAAAAGAGTTTTGTCTGGGTGTGTTACTTGTTTCAAGGTTGTTCCAGGGTGACCGCTTTGACCACCACTTGGTTTTTTCCCTTTTTTGCGTAGCGATCTTGTATTCACGCGTGGTGGCTTATTTAAACCATCACTACTTGGTGGTTTACCGCTATTCTTGCTATTTAGTCCAGCAATTCCCGCTGAAAAACACATCGGGCCTTGCTTCCTTGTTTTAACGCGTCGCGCGAAATAAATTCGCACTTGTCCCAGTCGGGAGAATTCAGCCGGTCAGGGGGAAGAACTGCGTCTCTCCCCCCTGACAACTCCCCATTGCCCCTGTTCGTCCAGTTAATGGGTAAGAATGTACGAAACAATTTTTTGGAACCCCGCGCCAGTGCTGGGGAAACAGGGCGGCGGGAATTGCTGTATTTAGTCCCAAGCGCTTTTCAAGCTCGGCAATCCGTGCTTGTAAATGCTTGTTTTTCGCAAGCAATTGATCAATTAGTGCATCTCGTTTATCGATGCGAAACTTATCTCATACATCGAAATTTTTTTAAAGCACCTGGGGAGTTACGTTTTTTTTAAGTATTTATTTTGCTTAATTGTCATACTGGGATGGGTTCCCGCATTCGCGGGAATGACAAGATTTGCGCCGCGGGAATGACAAAATTTACGTCGCAGGAATGACAAAATCCGCGCCGCAAGTAGTTACTCCTGATGTTTGTTTCGATACCAAATCGAATGCCAGAGAAAAAACATCAGGATAATTTGCTACCTCGACGCACGCTTCCTATCACTTTCTTTGAGAAACTTTTTACGCAAGCGAATAAAGTTAGGGGTTACTTCCACCAACTCATCCTCGTTAATAAATTCTAACGCTTGCTCCAGTGATAATTTAACAGGTGGCGTGAGAATAATATTTTCATCAGCGCTGGCTGCACGAATGTTGGTGAGCTGTTTACCTTTAATCACATTCACAACCAAATCATTTTCACGTGAGTGAATACCGACCAACATTCCTTCATACACTTCCGTTTGAGGTGGGATCAACAAGCGTCCGCGATCTTCCATATTCCATAATGAAAACGCAGTGGCTTTGCCTGCTAAATTTGAAATCATTACACCATTTTTGCGTTCACCAATGGTGGTGACTACTTGTGGGCCGTAGTGATCGAATACGTGATACATCAAACCGGTACCCGAAGTGCTGGTGAGAAATTCTGTATGGAAGCCAATTAAACCACGTGTCGGAATTATATAATCCAAACGCACACGACCTTGACCATCTGGTACCATGTCGCGCAGTTGTCCTTTACGCATCGCTAATTTATCCATCATGCTACCTTGATGCGTTTCTTCTACGTCGACGACTAAATTTTCATAAGGCTCTTTTGTCTCGCCATCCATTTCTTTCATGATCACTTCAGGACGTGAAACACCTAACTCGTAACCTTCGCGTCGCATGGTTTCAATTAAAATGCCTAAGTGTAATTCACCACGACCAGACACTCTGAATTTATCGGGATCCGCTGTGTCTTCTACACGCAGTGCCACATTCGCAATTAACTCACGTTGCAGGCGATCACGAATCTGTCGACTGGTGACGAACTTACCATCTTGTCCTGCGAAGGGTGAGTTGTTCACTTGAAAAGTCATAGAGACCGTAGGCTCATCGACGGTCAATGCAGGCAATGCTTCGACTTTGCTGGGGTCACATAGCGTGTCGGAGATACGTAATTTTTCGATACCTGTGATTGCAATAATATCGCCTGCTTCAGCTTCGGGAATTTCTACACGATCTAAGCCGGAGTATCCCAAGACCTGTAGAACACGACCACTTCGGACTTTTCCTTCGTGATCGATCACGCTGACTTGCATATTGGTTTTAACTTTTCCACGTGAAACACGGCCAATACCGATAGCGCCGACATAACTAGAATAATCCAGCGAACTGATTTGCATTTGGAATGGACCGATAATATCCACATCGGGCGGTGCGACTTTGGAGACGATGGTTTCAAATAATGGCTCCATGGAAGTGCTGGGTTTCTCATGATCTAAAGTGGCATAACCTAATAAAGCAGAGGTATATATGATCGGGAAATCCAGTTGTTCATGTGTTGCGCCCAGTCGGTCGAACAAATCAAATACTTGTTCGACTACCCACTCTGGACGTGCGCCAGGCCGGTCTATTTTATTTACGACCAAAATAGGATGTAGCCCATGTTTGAAGGCTTTTTGCGTGACAAAACGTGTTTGTGGCATGGGGCCATCGACGGCATCAACCAACAAAAGTACAGAGTCGACCATGGATAAAATACGTTCCACTTCGCCGCCGAAATCCGCGTGTCCGGGTGTATCGACGATATTGATGTGATAGTCGCCCCATTGCACGGCGGTGTTCTTAGATAAAATGGTGATGCCACGTTC
Organism: Gammaproteobacteria bacterium; assembly: GCA_044237955.1. Lineage (GTDB taxonomy): Bacteria > Pseudomonadota > Gammaproteobacteria > JAURND01 > JAURND01 > JAURND01. The sequence continues at coordinate 5,474 of JBIIEG010000023.1, read as the reverse complement.
TTTTTCTAAATCATTGGAATCCATAATGCGTTCAGCTTGCGCTGCGCGCCCCTTGATGGTGCCGCTTTGTTGAAGCAGTTTGTCGACAAGCGTGGTTTTTCCATGATCGACATGGGCAATAATAGCGATGTTGCGAAGAAGGTTGTTCATAGTGTCCTAGCGTTAGTTAAGGTGCGAGAAGTGAAATGAGTATACCGCTCGCCTTTCAAGATGCTGGTTTCTGTTAAGGCATTGTCCCACAAAAAATCGCGGGATGTGTTTGGGTGACAAGCGGTATTTCTATTTGAATTAAAGGGGGGAAGCAAAACACTTCCCCCTTTAAAAACCCCCCTGGTTTTGTATTCAAACTTGAACGTAAAAAACCAGTACCATTCAAGTTGAATGGGTATATATATCATTTATAGTTGTTTGAAGCATCAGGAAAACAAAAAAATCAGCAATTCCCGAAAAATGCTATAAGATACGACACTTCTAATCACTCTTCTGTTTATCACAATGCGAAAACACCGTACCAAAAGAATGCCCGTTGTTCCCTATCAAATAGAAATATTAGCGCTCAGCCATGAAGGTCGTGGTGTTGCTGCTGTGAAGGGCAAGAAAAAATTTTTACGGGGTGGATTGCCGGGTGAAACGGTGATCGCAACCGATACGCGCAAGCATAATACGTATGATGAAGGTCAAGTATTAGAAGTCATAACGCCTTCCAAAGATCGCGTCACACCGCAGTGCATTCATACACAACTTTGTGGTGGCTGTGCGTTGCAACATCTTGATCCACAGGCGCAGATTGCGTTTAAACAAGCGATGTTGATGGAACAGTTAACGCATATTGCAGGTCTAAAGCCCACACATATTTTACCGCCTCTGTTGAGTGCTCCGTATGGCTACCGGCATAAAGCACGTTTAGGCGTAAAACATGTAGGCGCAAAACAAAAAGTATTGGTAGGTTTTAGGGAAAGCAATGGACGTTATTTAGCCGATATTCAAAGTTGTGCGGTGTTGCATCCATCAGTGGGTCAAAAAATTATTGCGCTGAGCGAAATGATTCACACGTTAGAAGCGCATCAAACCATTCCACAAATTGAAGTGGCAGTGGGGGACGATGTAACAGCACTTATTTTTAGACACTTGCAACCATTGTCCACAGAAGACATAGCAAAACTCACGGCTTTTGCCGAAACGCATGAGTTGCACATTTATTTACAATCCGGCGGCATCGATAGCATTAAAAAACTTTTTCCTGTCGCAGGAGATGAACTATTGCACTATTCGTTACCTAAACATAATGTGACGCTTCAATTTCATCCCGCCAACTTCACACAAATCAATACTGAGATTAACCAGCAGATGGTCGATCGTGCGATAGAATTATTATCCCCACAAGCTGATGAACGCATACTGGATTTATTTTGTGGGTTAGGTAATTTTACATTGCCACTCGCACGTTATTGCAAAGAAATTGTGGGCGTGGAAGGCGAGAAAAAATTAGTAGATCGCGCGATCAGCAATGCAGCCTTGAATAACATAAACAACGCACATTTTTATGCAGCAGATCTGTCCGGTGATTTTTCTGCAGCTGATTTTATAAAAGGCGGGTTTGATAAGATATTGATAGATCCACCACGTACGGGTGCTTTGGAAGCTGTGAAAATACTACCCTCACTAAAGCCTGAGTTAATCTTATATGTATCTTGTAATCCCGCGACATTAGCGCGCGATGCTAAAGAATTAGTAGAGCGTGGTTATACGTTAACGCATGCGGGTGTGATGGATATGTTTCCACATACAAGCCATGTGGAATCGATGGCCTTATTTCAGCGCTCCGCGCCAGCTCGTCATCGCGCGGATGATTTGACCACGGGAACCAGTTTATAAGCATTATCCTAAATTCAGCACATTAGTCCATTTCGCTACGGTTCTAACTGCCGATTTTAGGATTATTCAAAAACTAAGCCATGCAAAACAAACCCCTCTTAATACTTTGCGAGCAACCTATCAAGGTTGAAGATTGGTTGCAGCAGTCATTTATCAAATATCCAGAAGTCCAAAACCCATTACTAAGGCAAGCCATAGCGCTCGCGCAGCTGATCGGTGCTGATCGCGATGCCCCTGTGAGCGAAACTTGTTTGCAGCAAGGTCTCTACATGGCGAATATTTTGTGCGTGCTATCCGTCGATCAAGAAACATTGGCGGCCGCAATTCTTTATTACTACACACGTTTTGCTGATTTGACAGTTGAAGATATTGCAGAAAATTTGAATCCTGCAGTCGCAAAGTTAATTGCGGGTGTTAAAAAAATGGATGCACTGCAAGTATTTTCTGAAAAGTCTGAGCGTTTGCCCACGCGTTATAATGCGGACAATATGCGCAAAATGTTGTTAGCAATGGTAGATGACGTCCGCATTGTTTTGATTAAATTGGCTGAGAGATTATTGGTTCTCCGTCATATGGACCGTTCGTCAGATATAGAGAAACAGCGTGAAGCAAAAATCACGCACGATATTTATGCACCATTAGCGAATCGATTGGGGGTAGGGCAATTCAAATGGGAATTGGAAGATTTATCATTTCGTTATTTAGAGCCAACAACGTATGAAGAAATTCGTGGCGCATTAAACAGCACGCGTGTTGAACAAGAAGCGTATGTGGCGCAAGTGATTGCCAGATTGAAAGAAGAGATATCCAGTTTAAATATCACAGGTGCTGCAGTCACAGGGCGCGCCAAACACATCTATAGTATTTACAAAAAAATGTCGCGGAAGAAAATCGATTTTTCTGAGATATATGATGTGATGGCGTTTCGATTGTTGTTGCCGACCGTAGAAGATTGTTATGCCATGTTAGGGCATATCCATAGTTTGTGGGAACCTGTCCCCAAAGAATTTGATGACTATATTAGCAAGCCTAAACCAAACGGTTATCGATCGATTCATACGGCAGTTGTAGGTCCAGATAACAAAACGATGGAAATCCAGATGCGTACATTTGATATGCACGATCAGGCAGAGTTAGGTGTTGCCGCACATTGGATTTATAAAGAAGGAAAACCCATCAAAACGGGTTATGAAGCGAAAATCAATTGGCTCCGTCAAGTGATGGATTGGCAGTTAGAGGTAACTCAAACTGAAAAGTCTACGCAACAAGTGTATGCCAATGTATTTGATGAACACATCTATGTTTTTACACCACAAGGTGAGGTCATCGAATTAGTCAAAGATGCAACGCCGCTGGATTTTGCTTATCACATTCATACTGGCCTTGGCCATCGTTGTCGTGGTGCGCGTGTGAATGGTCAGATGGTACAGCTCACACATGCGTTGAAAATGGGTGATCAAGTAGAAATAATTTCTGCAAAAGAAGAGCATCCCAGTCGCGATTGGTTAATGCCCAGATTGGGTTATTTAAAAACATCGCGCGCTAAATCTAAAGTATTGCATTGGTTTCGTGTACAGGATGCGGATCAAAATTTAGCGCAAGGACAAGCATTATTAGAAAAAGAATTGCGGCGTTTGAATATAAAAGATATCAATGATGAAAAGCTCGCGAAAAAAATGCATGCTGCTTCAATCAATGAGTTATTGACCTCATTAGGACGTGGCGAAACGACGATTGTCGCAGTGTTGAATGCCGTGCAGAGTTTGACGGCGGCTAGCAAAGCAGAAATACAGCTACCACCGACTGCTGCGCCTACTGCACATAAATCTAAACACGCAGGCACAGATATTCAAATTTTAGGTATCGGTAATGTATTAACGCACATGGCGGTATGCTGCAAACCTGTGCCAGGCGATGCCATCGTGGGTTATGTGACACAAGGGCAGGGTGTTTCTATTCATCGAGAGGACTGTTCTAATTTAGTCCACATGCACAATACAGAGCAACAAAAAGCCCGTTTGATGCAAGTGAGTTGGGGAGAAAAAACAGAGCAGCAATATAAGGTAGATTTACTGATCGATGCCTATGACAGACCTGGGATCATTCGTGATGTGACACAAGTGTTGGTGAGCGAACATGTTTCTATTATCAGTTTAAATTGCATCACCGACAAAAATGAACACAAAGCGCATGTCACGCTTTCTATTGAAGTATCGAGCTTGAATCCGCTGAGTCGTATGTTGGCGCACATGATGCAATTGCCAAATGTGATTGATGCGAGGCGGGTTTGAGGGGGTTCAAGTGAGTTGCATGGTGAAATTGCCAGTCGGTATGCCGAGCTTCAACCTTGCATTTGTTAAACAAAAATTCACGGTGTTCTCCGTGATATTCAAGTTTTTAGCTATTTCAAGCCGACTTTTACCCTCCAGAATTTGCCCGACACATTGAGCCTCGCGAGAGGTGAGCGCAGTGATATTTTTATTTTTTTCTTTGGTTTCTTCAATTTGATTGCTCATGGTGTGGTGCCTCCGTTTGGTTTAATTTTTCAGCGAATCAATTCGGTCTCTCGGCGGGTCAGAAAAAGATGTGTTACCATTTATACCGCTTGTACTTGAAGATACTGGTTTTTATTGAGGTATTGCCCCGCAAAAAGTCGCGGGGTGTGTTGGGGACGAGTTCCGCAAAAGGGGAGCCGGTATAACCTATTGAATTAAAGGGCGAAACAAAACATCTCACCCTTTAAAAACCCCCTGGTTTTGTTATTCCACTTGAAGATACAAAACCAGTGTCTTCAAGTAGAATGGGTATATATCCATCAAACTGCTTAACAGGTTTCATGATGATCTTTAAAAAACTAGGTTAATGAATAGCCCCATCTTTCAGAATAATCCATTTATTATTTTAGCATAATATGTCGAACAAATTTAAAAGTCAACTGACTGAACAAGTTGCTAAAAGACTCGAAATGGCACGTATACACAGTGGTTATAAATCTCGCCGACAGTTTGTGTTGGCGCATGATTTAAAACTAACGACTTACAGAAACCATGAATTAGGCAAAACAGAGTTGAGTATTTGCGACGCTCTTTTTTATGCGGAAAAAATGGAGATATCTGCTAGTTGGTTGTTGTTTGGTGAAGGTTCAACGGATCGCTATACAGATGACTTAGACCAGGTGGATTGGAATCATTTAGACGATCAGCATAATGTTGGGAATCGCTTAGAAATAAGTCGTAAAGCAAGGGGTTATCAATCAAGAGTCGACTTTTCTAAAGCATGCCTCATTGATGCAACGACTATCCGTGCCCATGAAACAGGCTTGGTAAAAATAACGGAAATACGGGCTTCTTCCTTGGTTGCTTATTTTTTTACGTTAGATGTCTCTTTGCTTTGGCTGCTTACAGGAAAAAAAAGCCCGTTGAGTCATCATAAATTTATCGAACCTGATGAGTTGGCGGCTTTTACGCTTTCAGAAGACGTCATGAAAATGCAAAAAAAATTAGAAGAGACTTCAGTTTCAATCAGTCCTGATAGGATGAAAACACCTGAGGCTTTTAGGCAGTCATGAGATGCTCAGGCAGCCATTTTTTTAAGAGTTC
>JBIIEG010000028.1:0-8367 GCA_044237955.1 Gammaproteobacteria bacterium | reverse complement strand
TTTCCACCCTGGCTTTTAGGGTGGTGGTGCGCTCGCAACGACGAGGTAGATAGTTTTTTTTGCCTCCCTGGTCCAAGTGCCTTCTTTCCCCTTCGAAGGTATTTCCTGAAGTTTCGTTATGGTTAAAAAGCCCACCTCCAGCTCCCAATCCCCTCGTAAAAAACCAGACGCGCAAGTCCAGGCGCTCAAAATTCCACCCCATTCCATAGAAGCAGAACAATCCGTCATTGGTGGCTTATTGATGGATAACCGCGCATGGGATTTAGTCGCTGATCATCTCACCGAAACTGATTTCTATCGCCAGGAACATCGCCTACTTTTTTCAGCGATCACCGAATTAGTCGCGCGTCAGGCACCTTTCGATCTATTAACAGTTACCGAAGTTTTAAAAGCGCATAACACCTTAGAGAGTATAGGAGGGGAGGCTTATCTCTACGAATTAGCAGGACGTGTTCCCAGTGTTGCTAACATCATGGCGTATGCCGATATTGTGCGTGAACGCTCAGTGATGCGACGATTGATTGATGCAGCACACGACATTGCCGACGCTGCATTTAACCCGGAAGAACGCTCCAGCGCACAATTACTGGATGAAGCAGAAGGAAAAGTTTTCGCTATTTCAGAAACAGGCTTTCATCGCTCTGAACCCATGAAAAGCAGCCAAATCATGGCAAAAGCGTTTGAACGCTTGTCAGAGTTGCAGCATTCGTCGAATAACATCACAGGCATCTCGACGGGATTTTCTGAGTTGGATGAGATGACATCCGGTTGGCAGGCAGGTGATTTGATCATTATTGCTGCACGCCCCTCGATGGGTAAAACAGCACTCGCGATGAATTTAGCCGAAGAAGTGGTGATGAGGCAAAAAAAACCTGCCTTGGTTTTTAGTATGGAAATGTCAGCCGAACAATTGGCATTGCGTTTAATTGCTTCTTTAGGGCGTATCGATCAGCATAAAGTGCGAACGGCTAAAATGTCGCAAGCAGAGTGGGCGCGCGTTGGTTCCACGGTCAGTCTTTTTTCACAAGCACCTTTGTATCTAGACGATACGCCAGGATTAAGTCCCGGTGAAGTACGCGCACGTGCTCGACGTTTAATGCGTCAATGCGGTGGTGAATTAGGTTTGATTATTATCGATTACCTACAATTGATGCAGGTGCCTGGTTTTAGTGAAAACCGCACACAAGAAGTATCACAAATCTCACGCAGCTTAAAAAGTTTAGCGCGTGAGCTCAAAGTACCTGTCATCGCGTTATCACAGTTAAATAGAAGCTTAGAACAACGTGCAGATAGAAGACCTGTGATGTCAGATTTGCGCGAATCAGGATCTATCGAGCAAGATGCAGACGTCATCGGATTTATTTATCGTGATGAGGTCTATAATGAAAATAGCACTGAAAAAGGTAAAGCAGAACTCATTATTTCTAAACAGCGAAATGGTCCTACTGGAAAAGTGCATCTCTCATTTTTGGGTCAATATACGCGTTTTGAAGACATAGAAGAGGGTTATTACATGCGTGAAGCAGATCAAGCTTCTGGCGCTTCAAATGCAACACCGCAACGTGCGTCTAAAAGGTTAAGCACACCTGCTGCATCTGATTTTGACTACAGGGATGACGATTAATGTTGCGTACCTGTGCTCATATCAGTGTCTCTGCGCTGCAACACAACCTCCGTCAAGTCAAAGCATTCAGCCCCTACTCACTCATCATGGCGATGGTCAAAGCTGACGCTTATGGACACGGTTTATTGCGTGTTGCAGAAGCGCTAGCTGATGCCGATGCGTTTGGTGTTGCAACACTCGAGGAAGCAATAACTTTGCGTGAAGCGGGCATTATCAAACCCATCACCGTTATGTGCGGTTTCTTGGATCCAGACGAATTAAGATGGATGTCAGAACAGCATTTGACAGCCGTAATTCATCGTTTCGATCAAATCTCATTATTACAAAATACCCCACTCCCTTTTTCACTCAGCGTTTGGCTTAAAATAGACACAGGCATGCACCGTTTGGGTTTTTTGCCAGAACAGGTAGCGCTTGCTTATGCGCAATTATCAGAGAGCAAACAGGTCATACAACCAGTTGACTTGATGACGCATTTTGCTTGTTCTGACGAACCTGATAATGCACATACTTTAAAACAGATTGCTGTATTTGATGAAATTGCAATCGGAGAGGGCGCGCGCAGTTTGGCGAGTTCTGCCGCCATTATCGCCTGGCCACAAACGCAGGCAGATTGGGTGAGGCCTGGGATTATGCTGTATGGCGTTTCACCATTCACAGATCAATCAGCAGCAGCGTTCGATCTAAAACCCGTGATGTCTCTAACAGCGCGTTTGATCGCAATCAGAAAAATAAGAAAGGGAGAGACGATAGGATATGGTGCAACCTGGCAATGTCCTGAAAATATGACAATAGGAATGGTGAGTATCGGTTATGGCGATGGGTATCCACGTCAGGCTAAAAACGGTACGCCGGTTTTAGTGAATGGAAAACGCTGTACTTTAGTAGGTCGCGTTTCTATGGATATTCTGAGTATAGATTTAAGCAATCAACCGAATGCTGCAGTAGGAGATACCGTTTTATTATGGGGAGAAGGTTTGCCTGTAGAAGAAATTGCGGCGTGCGCAGGGACGATTGGTTATGAATTGTTGTGCAAGGTCACTGCGCGAGTGCCAAGGTTGAGTGTGGCATGAGGAAATGTTTTTATGCAAGACTTCACTATTTACAGCGTATCTTTAATTTTGGGTGGTATGGGTTCCTGTCTCTCACTCGAATGCAGGCATGACTCGTTCGATCCAAAAACCACATACCACCCAAAATTAAAGATACGCTGTACTATTTATCTCACAAAAAAATCTGCACTAACTCCAAATCTCTTTTTTAGCCCAGCAATCTGATTTTTAGATAGAGGGCGTTCTTTGTTAAGAAATTTTGACACATTTGCTTGTCCGCCAAAAATATCAGCCAAATCTACTTGATGTAAGTCATGTGACTCCATTAGATATTTCACCATATCAATTTCGCTGATGCCGGAATCAATCGGCGGATAATTTTCGTTATCATACTGCTCCAAATTTTCTCCTATGATTCGCATAACAAGTGCGAGAGGGTGTTTTTCATTATCTCGAACTTCATCAATTAGTTTATCAAGGATTTTTTCGAGCCGTGCATATTCTTTAGCGCTATCCGGTTTTTTAAAGACAGAAACAGGTAGATGAAATTTGTGATCTGTTTTTCGATCTACGTAATCAATTGCCAAGGTAATCGCACTCATAATTCACCTCGTTGTAATTTAAGTTGGTTGTAGGGTTTGCTGTACTCCGCATGTGTCCATATTGTTCTGATATAGCAATGCTGCGTGTTGTAGTGGATAGCTGTAATTAAGCGATAGTTGTTACCGCCTATATTAAAAATTGTATAGCCGTTCACAGAGTCAATCCCATTAAATTTTTTTTTCAGTTCGCTTAAGTTTTGCGCATTAGATGTGCGCATTATTAAGTACCATTCCGTTAGTGGCAGTTCAGCTTGGATATTTCTTTTGCCATAATCACGAATTTTTTTCTTGGAAAGAATGCGCAATTTGTTTCTCGGTTGTGGAATAATCTGATGTTTATATTATATGTCCACTAGATATATATATGTCAATTGGATACAGCAATTCCCGCTGAAAAACACATCGGGCCTTGCTTCCTTGTTTTAACGCGTCGCGCGAAATAAATTCGCACTTGCGGTCAGGGGGAAGAACTGCGTCTCTCCCCCCTGACAACCCCTCATTGCCCCTGTTCGTCCAGTTAATGGGTAAAAATGTACGAAACAATTTTTTGGAACCCCGCGCCAGTGCTGGGGAAACAGGGCGGCGGGAATTGCTGAATTGGATATATCTAGTGTGGGCGTGTACGCAGCGATAACGCATGTATCGCTTGTTTCATCTTATCCCCCAGTGCTTCATACACCATGCGATGTTGCGTGAGTGTGTTTTTATCGGCAAATGCAGGGCAAATCACGGTTGCTTCAAAATGTACACCGTCACCGGTGACTTCGGCTGTAGCGCCTGGCAAGCCTTGTTCTATCCATTGTTTCAAATCTTCAGGCGTAATCGTCATATCAGTAGCTCGTTGTTATAAAAATAGTTGAAAATAATTATGTGGCACTTCCCAATCTAATATCACCAAAGCCGGGCAATTTAAGCGTAAATGTAGCAGGGCTTATGCCATAAACCAATCCAAGAAAATTGATTTCAAAACCTTCCTGCAAGGCAAGCGTCACACCCAAAACACCAAAAAGAGAAAACTGATAGCCAGTACCGCTCGGTGTGCGAGAAAAAAATTGGGTAGCAGATAAATAATCTTTACCTACTGCATTGCCCGGCAAAGTAAGGACCAATTCAGGTATTTCACGAGCAATATAAGCAATAAAAGTATTGCTGTTAGGCCCAGGCCAAGCGGTATATTGTTTTGGATAAGGATAGCTTGCGACAGCTTCGGTAATTTTTGGAATCAATTTTTCTGCTTTTTCGCCGCGTATATCTAAAAGAATATGCGGCTTTTGGTCATACCAATAACGATCAGGAATATCCGTTTCAGCGGAAAGTGCTGGCAGGCCACGCCAGGTGCGCCAGCCGACAACCTGATAAACGGTGTAGGTTTCTGCGTCTTTTGGTTTTACCGCTATCCAAAGATGCACCGAAAATAGACCCCGCCAGTTAAAAGCATAGGCACTATAAGCTTGTATCACTGCGACAGACGTTGTTTTAGGATCAGGCGCTATATGCGCGCTGCTGCGGTCAGCGGTGCGATAGTCTGCTGTAAAATCAATTTTGCCGCTGAAAGCCATCCATAAAGGGCCTGTCAGTGTGGCTAACAAAAATAAACAATAGAATTTTCCCATTCGGTTTTTTTGGAGAAGAAGTCAGTGTTGGATAACCAGTACTAAAAGGTTTTCTTTGGAGGGATCTTTTTTGAGGAGGTGCTTTTTTTACCGCGTTTTGTATCAATAGCAGTATCCAAATGAAACTTGTGAAAGTATCGATGCAGAATAGGCGCAAAAATAATGCCGATGATTAAAATAAATGCCAGTACGAGTCGATAGTAGAATGGTTTTTGGTTGTGTGTCAATCTACCATGGGTAAAGCGCGCTCATGCTCAGGGTGGACAGTCAGGCTTGTTTTTGAAACAATCAAAAAAAATCATGAGCATCCACACTGTGAAAAAAATAATTCTTCTTTGCTTACTCCTCACCAGTTTTTCCACGCTATATGGTTGTGGTCAAACCGGACCGCTTTATCTCCCCACCGCTGGCGATCAATCCAATCAGCAACAACCTGTTGCAAAGGACTAGCGCGTGGACCATTTCCTAGAACGACAAGGGCAATTATTTGCCGAAGAAATTCCGCTGACCACGCTTGCTGAACGTTTTGGTACGCCATTGTATGTTTATTCTCGCGCTACCTTAGCGCGTCACTACCTCGCCTTTGATCAAGCATTTGGAGATCATCCACATAGTATTTGTTATGCGGTCAAAGCCAACTCCAACATCGCTGTTTTAAATGTATTAGCCCGACTCGGCGCGGGGTTTGATATTGTTTCCAGAGGTGAATTAGAGCGCGTATTAGTCGCAGGCGGCAACCCTGAAAAAATTATATTTTCAGGCGTGGGAAAACTTAGATCTGAGATAGAGCGTGCATTAGAAGTGGGCGTTGGTTGTATCAATATAGAATCTCAATCAGAGTTAGAGGCGCTTGCCAAAATCGCTAAAGACATGCGAAAAACAGCACGCATTGCATTCCGTGTTAATCCTGATATTGATGCGCAGACACATCCTTATATTTCTACCGGCTTAAAAGAAAATAAATTCGGTGTCAATTTAGATATCGCTGTAGCGCTTTATGAACAGGCTGCGCAATTACCGTATATCAAAATCGTCGGCTTAGGTTGCCATATTGGTTCACAACTCACGACGCTGGAACCTTTTTTAGCGGCATTTGATCGTATTTATGAGTTGTATTTACTGCTGAAAAAAAAGGGCATCGAGATACAGGATTTAGATTTAGGGGGTGGATTGGGTGTGCGTTACCGTACTGAACATCCACCTACACCTGCTGACTATGTCACAGCTTTATTAACGCGTATACCTAACAAACAACTTAAAATTATTTTGGCCCCTGGACGCACGATTGCTGCAAATGCCGGTATTTTATTGACGCGTGCTGAATATCTCAAACATGCCTCGCACAAAAATTTTGCAATTGTTGATGCGGCGATGAATGATTTAGTGCGTCCTGCTTTGTATCAGGCGGAACAGGAAATAGTGCCTGTTGTCACAAGGCATGACTCTCCAACATTAGATTACGATGTGGTGGGTCCCGTGTGCGAAAGCAGTGATTTTCTCGGTAAAAATAGGGCACTGGCAATTAAAGCGGGTGACCTGTTAGCCATTCGCTCAGCGGGTGCTTATGGTTTCGTCATGAGTTCTAATTATAATTCACGTCCGCGTGCTGCTGAAGTGATGGTCGATGGTGATCAGGCTTATCTGATACGAGAAAGAGAAACGTTAGCGTCTTTGTTTGCTGGGGAGCATTGCTTGCCATGAGTCCTAAAACCATTTCATTTGTTAAGATGCAAGGTTTAGGCAATGATTTTGTGGTGTTAGATGGTGTGCGTCAGTCTATTCGTCTGACACCTGCGTTAATAAGTCAAATGGCGGATCGACATTTTGGTGTTGGGTTTGATCAGTTGTTATTGATAGAACCAGCTGTAGAGAATACTTCCGCCGATTTTTCTTATCGCATATTTAATGCCGATGCCACTGAAGTGAGTCAATGCGGTAATGGTGCGCGTTGTGTGGGACGATTTTTGCGTGAAGTGGGTTTGATTCCGCCTGATCAAACGCGTGTTTTGTTGCGTACCAAAGAGCGTGTGTTGGAAATATATTTGCGTGAGGAGAATCAAGTCGCGGTCAACATGGGGATCCCGCTCTTTGAGCCTGAAGAAATTCCTTTTCAGGCGTCTGATAGGAGAGTACGCTACCCGGTCGTTGTCGATGATCAAACGGTTGAGATAGGTGCTGTCAGTATGGGTAATCCTCATGCAGTGGTGCAGGTAGCGGATATTAAACAGGCGCCTGTATCTTTGTTGGGGCCAAAGCTTGAGCGTCATGCGTGTTTTCCAGAAGGTGTCAACGTGGGCTTTATGGAGTGTATAAGTCGCGATAAAATTAAGCTGCGCGTATATGAGCGCGGAGCAGGTGAGACACTGGCTTGTGGTAGCGGCGCCTGTGCAGCGATGGTCATAGGGTGTATACAGGGTCTGTTAAATACGGAAGTCAGTGTTGATCTTTTAGGGGGCACATTGAAGATAAGCTGGCTTGGAGAAAATCACCCTGTGTGGATGGTTGGACCTGCCAAGACGGTTTTCAAGGGACAATATTTTGTTTGATTTTCGGCTACAGCCTATCGCATTTTTTTCAAAATGGGTTATGCTATCGGACAATTAACATTTGCGCAGGAGAGGAGCTTATGCCAGTAAAAAACAAAAAATTAAGCGCTAAAGTAAAGAAGAAAAGTACTTCTTCTTTACTTTCCACCAGTTCAAAGAAAGCCAAAGCACCGCAGAAAAAAAAGCTGCCAGTCAAAACTAAAACAGTCGCCAAAAAACCAGCTAAAACCAAACCAGCTGCAAAAAACACGCGGGTTGCCCCAAAGAAAAAATCTGTCCAGAAGGCAAAACCCCCTATTGCTTCAAAGCAGCGAAAAATAAAAGTAGTGACTAAAAAGAAGGTTCTCAAAAAGACTCAAGCGAGCAAAGTGGTACCTAAAAACAATAAGAAAGTTGCTAAAAAGGAAAACGTGAAAAAACCAATTAAAAATACGTCTAAAAAAGTACTTGAAATAGTTAAGTCGGTAAAGCCAGTGATGAATACAACAAAGAAAAAAACCGCCCAGTCCAGTGAACCTAAGCCCGTCATGCTGAACTTCGACGTAGCTAATAAAGCTACTCCAACACAAGTTCCTGGTAATAAGGTTGCAGCACTCCAAACAAAAAAAACCACCGTTCCAAAAGCTACACCGCCAAAGGCCAAAAAAGCAGCGCCTCTTCCCAAACATACTAAGTATGTCAAAAGACCAGGTGCGGGTCCCGCTGGATTTTTGCCCTATGAAGCAAAAACAGATGAGGAATACATGAATGATGCGCAATTGACGCACTTTCAACATGTATTACATCTTTGGAAAGAGCAGCTGTATGCAGATAGAAATGCAACGACTCAGCACATGCGAGACGACACTGTCAATTTTCCTGATCCCCTGGATCGTGCTGCGCTCGAAGAAGAGCACACCTTAGAGTGGCGTGCCAGAGAAAGAGAACATC
>JBIIEG010000022.1:0-8960 GCA_044237955.1 Gammaproteobacteria bacterium | reverse complement strand
TAAAAGCGCACATCCTTTCAAGGCTTGCTTGCGTATCAGACAAATAAGCTGAAATCAGTGTTTCAACAAATAACTGCGAGTTCAATTTAGACTTACGTTTTTCAAATTGCACTGCTTTGCCTGTAATGCCTGCTTTAGCAAAAAAAAAATTCCTGACGACACGTCCTATTTTTGATAAATTCACTTCCATAGAGTTCTCTCCTTTTGTTTTTTTTTGTTTTTTCCAAAAAAATTTTATGAGAGAACTCTATCTATTTCCATTACTTTCCAATGGGTTATATCTTATGCCCCTTTTCTTAGCTTGACGCCTATGCCTCATTGCCCCTGTTCGTCCAGTTAATGGGTAAAAATGTACGAAACAATTTTTTGGAACCCCGCGCCAGTACTGGGGAAACAGGGCGGCGGGAATTGCTGAACAGAAACCAGTATCTTGAAAGGCGAGCGGTATATAAAACAACTTTCTAAGAAGAAAGAGAAACAACTTGAGAAAATAAAAGAATAAACACATGCCACTTAAAATCCTCATCCCCGTCAAAAGAGTCATCGACTACAACGTACACATCCGTATCAAAAGCGATCATTCAGGCGTAGAAACTGACAACGTCAAAATGAGCATGAACCCTTTTGATGAGATCGCAATCGAAGCCGCCGTGCGTTTGAAAGAAGCCGGCATCGCCGCAGAAATTATTGCCGTCTCCATCGGCGCCCCCGCTTGCCAGGAAACACTACGCACTGCATTAGCCATGGGTGCCGATCGCGCTGTTTTAATCCAGACAGAAAAAACACCACAACCACTAGCCATCGCCAAGTTACTTCAAAATATTGCAGAAAAAGAACAGCCTGATTTAATCGTGATGGGCAAACAAGCCATTGACGATGACTGTAATCAAACAGGTCAAATGTTGGCTGGTTTATTGAATTGGCCGCAAGCAACGTTCGCCTCAAACATTACCATCGAAGATAACAAAGCCATGGTCATGCGCGAGATCGATGGGGGTTTGGAAACACTGAGCCTAAAATTACCCGCCGTTATCACAACCGACTTACGCCTCAACGAACCACGTTATCTTTCACTGCCTAATATTATGAAATCCAAGCAGAAAAAAATTGATATTGTGATGGTTGAAGATTTAGGCGTTGATATCACCGATCGTTTAACGCTACTCTCACTAGAACCACCCCCTGTTAGAAAAGCTGGGATCAAAGTGCAATCTGTAGCAGAATTGCTCGACAAATTAAAACACGAAGCAAAAGTTTTATAGTAACTCCCCAGGGACTTTAAAGAGCTTGGGTCTATCATAAGCAAACCTTCAAAAACAAGGATGTATTTACGGCCTGTTTGCTTATGATAGACCCAAGCTCTTTAAAGTCCCTGGGGAGTTACACTTTACAGGAAACATCTCAATGAATATTCGTACACGTTTCGCACCAAGCCCCACAGGCTATTTACATATCGGCGGCGCAAGAACCGCTTTGTATTGCTGGCTATTTGCCAAAAAACACCAAGGCACTTTTATTTTGCGCGTAGAAGATACTGACCTGGAACGCTCTACGCCAGAATCAGTACAAGCTATCCTAGACGCCATGCAATGGTTAGAGTTGGATTATCAAGAAGGCCCTTTTTATCAGACACATCGCTTCGATCGCTACAAAGAAATTATTCAACATCTGCTCGCAACGGATAAAGCTTATCGTTGTTATTGCAGCAAAGAACGCCTTGAAAAACTGCGAGAAGAACAAACCGCACAAAAAGAAAAACCACGTTACGACGGCCACTGTCGGGGTCTAAACCATACCGCTACCGACCAACCTTTTGTCGTACGTTTTCGCAATCCACAAACAGGCACCGTTGATTTTAATGATGAAGTACGTGGCCCCGTGCGTTTTGAAAACAGTGAATTAGATGATCTTATTTTAGCGCGCAGTGATCTGACACCAACCTATAACTTTACCGTCGTCATCGATGACTGGGATATGAAGATCACCCACGTGATTCGCGGTGACGATCATATCAATAACACGCCTCGGCAAATTAACATCTTCAAAGCACTCGATGCACAACCCCCTGTTTATGCACACGTGCCTATGATTCTAGGTAGCGATGGCAAACGTTTATCCAAACGACATGGTGCTGTCAGCGTGATGCAGTATCGCGATGAAGGATTTTTACCAGATGCCCTGTTGAATTATTTGGTACGTTTAGGCTGGTCACATGGTGATCAGGAAATATTTTCGCGGGCAGAGATGATCAATCATTTTAGTTTATCCGCTATCAATCGCGCACCTGCCGCATTCAATCAAGAAAAATTATTGTGGCTCAATCAGCATTATTTGAAAACAGCAGACCCTGCTGATATCGTCGGTCATTTAGCGTGGCATATGGAAAAAGCAGGCATTTGTGTTGAAGAAGGTCCCTCCTTAACAGCTTTAATCAGTGCGCAAGCAGAACGCTGCAAAACATTGGTAGAAGTCGTCGAGAAAAGCAGATTCTTTTATCAAGATGTTGAGGCTTATGATGAAAGTGCCGCGAAAAAAAATCTCACATCAGAAACAGTGCCTGCGTTAGAAAAATTATGCATTGCTTTTCAAGCACTGGAAAATTGGGATAAAGAAGCGATTCATCAAATCATTCAACAAACTGCTGAGACTTGCGGATTAGGTTTAGGTAAAGTTGCACAACCTCTACGTGTTGCGATGACGGGCAATACCGTTTCTCCGCCGATTGATATCACCTTGGTTTTATTAGGAAAAGAAAAAACGGTGCAACGGCTTGAAAAAGCATTGCATTGGATTGAACAAAATGTGTAGTTGTAAAATAACTTTGTCATTCCCGTCTTAGCGGGAATGACAACCTTCGCCGTGAATAGTTACCCAAAAATAAACACTATGCCCCGCCTTATAAAAACCATCTTCTTACTACTCTCATTTACCCTCTTCACACAAACTGCTTTTTCATGGGATGGCACAGGTCATCGTGTCATCTCAGCCATTGCTTATGAATACCTGACACCGGAAGCGAAACAAAAAATCGACGCGTTGACGGCACTATCCGATCCCAACTATCCGCCGTTGATGCGATTTCTATATACCTCTACGCTACCCGATCAATGGCGACAAAATGACAATGGCCAATCCGCCAGCTGGCATTTTATCAACACAACATGGAGTACAGATGGCACACCCACCCAATCAGCTACAACACCGAACTTGGTGACTGTATTACAAACCAATCAATCCATCTTAAAAAACCCACACGCAACCAATACTGAAAAAGCGACTGCGCTGGCCTATGTTATTCATCTGACAGAAGACGCACACCAACCACTGCATTGCATTAACCATTTCAGCAAAGCATTTCCACAGGGAGATAAAGGAGGGAATTTATTTTCTATCCGAACCAAATACACAAACAATTTGCACGCCTATTGGGATCAAAGCGCACGACAAATAAAACCAAACAACAAACATTATCCTTTCAACAATAAACAAGTTTTAGCGTTGGCAAAAGCTATCCAAGCGGATTATCCAAAAAATGTTTTTGGAAATGCGGTGAATGATTTTTCAGTGAAGAATTGGACGGCGGAAAGTTACACACTTGCGCAGCAAAAAGTGTATGACATAACACAAGGGTCAACACCTTCTGCGGGTTATAAAAAAATGCAGAAAGAAAGCGCCGCAAGACAAATGGCGCTGGCGGGTTATCGATTGGCAGGTTTGTTAAATCAATTATTCTGACTATTCATCATGTGGCTTAGTCACAGAATGCTCATCATTGCTAGGCGACACTTCATTGTTAATCACAACTTCAGCACCATTTTTTAATTTGAGCTGACCGCTTGTCACAACCATCTGACCTTCTTTGAGTCCTTTCTCAATCATCACCTGATCGCCACGTTTATCGCCACTGGTCACAAAAGTCTGAGTCGCGATCAATTTTGGTTTTCCTTCTTTATTTTTTCCTGATTCACTGATAAGAAATACTACTTCACCATAAGGATTAAAACTCACTGCGGTTTGTGGCAACGTTAAATAACGCTTGGGCTCACCCATCAAAACTTCTACAGCAGCAAACATACCTGGCAACAACTCGTTTTCTGGATTAGGTACCATCGCCTCAACTTGCACATTACGTGTTGTGGAATCTACTTTTGGATCGATTGTTGTGATCTTGCCAGTAAAGCTGCGACCAGGATAAGTATCATTCGTCAGGATCACCGATTGCCCTTTTTTTAAAGAGGCTAAGGCCTGTTGTGGTAAATGAAAATTAACGTAGATAGGATCAAGCGCCTGTAGCGTGACTATCTTGCTACCCGCTGTCATATATTGCCCGACGTTGATGGCAGAAATACCTAATCGACCATCAAAGGGTGCGCGAATCGTTTTTTGTGCAACGAGTGCTTCTTGTTGTGCGACTTGTGCCTGTTTGTCTTTAAAATCTGCAGCACTCGTATCGACTGTCGCTTTACTGATGGCCTTAATGCCATACTGCGCCTGATCACGTTTATAGATCGTACCTGACAAATCTTGAGCTGCTTCCAGTGAATGCAATCGCGCCAAATCTGGATCAGCATTTAACTCCACCAATAGATCGCCTTTTTTAACAGATGCGCCGGATTGAAAGTGTATGGCACGCACAAGCCCGTTCACTTCGGTTGTAACATCCACACCATTTACTGCGCGCAATGTGCCAGCCACATGAACTTCTGGCTGCCAGTCCTGATAAGTCGCCTTTATAGCTGATACGGTCACAACGGGTGCTGACATAGCACTCATGTATTTTTTAATCATCCGTGCTTTGAATGCCTGAAAAGCGAAAATACCGCCGAACAGCAAGCAGACGCAGATCAGCATGATAATCAGTGGTTTTTTGCTGCTTTTTTCCATTTTTTTAAACTCTTAAAGTTAAATTTAGGACGAGGATTATGAAACAAAAAGCATCGGATTGCCATGTTGCTATTATTTGAGAGTCTGCCCCTACAAAAGCTTCACCAGCCTCGCATAATAAAATCCATCTCGATTCTCCTGCCCTGTGAGTATTTGTCGTCCATACTGCCTCACAACGCCCCAAGTCGCTGAGATAGGTTGATCCTCAGCGTCTGTATGCGTGGCCAAAAACTGCTGTATTACTACTTCGTTTTCATCGGGAAAAATAGAACACGTCGCATACAACAATATGCCGCCTGGCTTTAACAACGCCCATAGCGCTTCTAACAAAGCCTGTTGTTGCAGACCCAATTGCGCAATATCTTCAGGCTCACGCAATAGTTTGATATCAGGATGCCGACGTATCACACCCGTACCCGAACAAGGCGCATCTAACAGGATACGATCGAAATATTCCCCGTCCCACCACTTGTTTGTTTCTCTTGCGTCTGCCACATGATACTGCACGGGAGACGCCAATTTTAAACGCTGCACATTGTCTTTGATGCGCGCAACACGCTCTGCCTCTTTATCAATCGCAACAAGCGCACCCAAGTTAGGCTCTGTTTCTAATATATGCGTCGTTTTACCACCCGGTGCAGCACAGGCATCCAGCACGCGTTGCCCTGGCGCTAAAAGAAGCAAAGACGCTGCAAACTGGGCCGCACTGTCTTGCACCGAAAACTGGCCCTGGGCGAATCCCGGCAGTTGGCTCACGTCTTGGGGCTTGTCTAATACCAATGCCCAAGGCGCATCAGTCATAGCTGCGGCTCCAATGCCTGCGTCCCTTAATCTTTTTAAATAGGCTTCCTGGGTCGTCTGTAATTTGTTCACCCTCAAGCACAGTGGCGGGTGCTGATTGTTGGCGCTTAAAACAGCTTCCCCTTCGACTGGCCAGGCGGCTAAAACAATATCAATCATCCATTTAGGGTGTGCATAGCGACCAACCAAGCTACTATCTGCCTTTGCAATCAGCGTTTCTTTTTGCCGCAGAAAAGTTCTTAATACCCCATTGATGAGTTTCGCAGCCCACGGTTTTTTGAGTACTCTGGTGGCTTCCACCGTTTCCGTTACCGCAGCATGTTCCGGCACACGCAGGTAGAGAATCTGGTAAAGTCCTACCAAGATCAGCAGATAAACATCGAGATCTTTCGCTCGGGGTGGTTTGCCCAATAAAGCATTTGCTAACATTGTCAGACGGTCATACCAGCGACATACACCAAAACACAATTCTTTCACTAAATTAGCTTGCGTGTGTTGTAAATCAGCGTTTGCTAAAGCGGATGTCAATGATCGACCTTCATCAATGACTTGCAGTAACACTTTGGTCGCAATGGCGCGAGGATTTGTTTTCATAGTTTAAAAATTTCAAAAAAGGTACTTTCAAATGCTCTGGCAACACTTATTACCTCAACATCTGCTCTCACGTCTGGTCGGTTACTTAGCACATTGCCGAATTGCCTGGATTAAAAATGCCTTTATTCAATGGTTTATACGACGCTATCAAGTCGATATGCGTTTAGCGAGCGAACCTGATCCTCTGCATTATGACACATTCAATGCATTTTTTACGCGCGCATTAAAACCTGATCTTAGAGCAATTGCAGCAGGCCAAAACACCATCGTTTCCCCAGCGGATGGTTGCATCAGCCAAATAGGCAAAATTGCAGCCGGGCGTATTTTTCAAGCCAAAGGATTTGATTTCAGTTTAACTGGATTGGTGGGCGGAGATGACAAAATAGCAGCACCCTTTTACGAAGGCAGCTTTGCAACTATTTATCTATCACCCAAAGATTATCACCGCGTACATATGCCATTTTCTGGAAAACTGCGCGAGATGTTTTATATTCCGGGTCGATTGTTTTCAGTCAACACACAATCAGCAGCCAGCATTCCCAATCTATTTTCACGCAACGAACGTGTAGTCGCCTTATTCGATACCCCACAAGGAGAAATGGCGGTCATATTAGTAGGCGCCATGATTGTGGCGAGTATTGAAACGGTATGGGCTGGACTGATCGCACCCTCGCGCGAGCGAAAAATTCAACATACCCACTATGTAGGTTCTGATATTGCGCTGAATAAAGGCGATGAAATGGGACGCTTTCAACTAGGCTCTACCGTTATTTTGTTATTCTCTTCTCCTCATGTCACGTGGGACACCACTATCAATGCTGAGAGCCCATTGGTCATGGGGCAAAGTTTAGGCAATCTTCAACAAAACCATGTAACTATCTAGAGAGTTACTAAAACATTCTGCATCTCATCATGAAAAAAAACACTTTAAACCCCCCAGCGCTTTGGAAAAAATGTCTTGATCGTCTTCAAAATAACATGGTGGCAGAAGAGTTCAATATGTGGATACGCCCACTGCAACTGGAACTAGAAAATGGCCAATTGTGTTTGCTTGCACCTAATCGCTATGTATTGGAATACATCAACGAAAATTTTTTAAACACTATCACCGAATGCTTATCAGTATTTTGCATAGACAGCGTCCCCGACCTACAACTCAAAGTTGGCAGCAAATCAATCGCATCATCCCCAAATCAAAATACCCATACCAACACATCACCAACTGAAAAAACAATTGCCTCTATAGAGCAAGACGAAAAAAGTACTTTATTTCAAGACGCACGGCCCAACAAGCCCAATCCACTATTTAATTTTGAAAATTTCGTGGAAGGAAAATCGAATCAACTAGCGCGTGCAGCTGCACTACAAGTAGGGGCTCATCCCGGTGTTGCTTACAACCCACTGTTTATCTACGGTGGTGTGGGACTAGGGAAAACCCATTTGATGCACGCTGTTGGAAATCTTATTTTAGAAAAAAATCCCAAAGGACGTGTGATTTATTTGCATTCAGAACGCTTTGTAGCTGACATGGTCAAAGCATTACAACGTAATGCCATGAATGAATTCAAACGTCATTATCGCTCTGCAAACGCATTACTTATCGACGACATACAATTTTTCGCAGGCAAAGATCGCTCACAAGAAGAATTTTTTCATACCTTTAACTCTCTGCTGGATTCACAACACCAGGTTATTCTGACCTGTGATCGTTATCCCAAAGAAATCACGGGACTGGAAGAACGTTTGAAATCACGTTTTGGCTGGGGATTAACCGTCGCAGTAGAACCACCCGATTTAGAAACACGTGTTGCTATTTTAATGAGCAAAGCAGAACAATTTAATGTGGTTCTGCCGCATGACGTCGCTTTTTTTATCGGCAAACGCATTCAATCGAATGTGCGCGAATTAGAAGGCGCACTAAGACGGGTCACCGCCAATGCACATTTCACAGGCCAACCTATTACATTAATGCTTGCGCGTGAAGCCTTGAAAGATTTATTAGCCGTCCAGGCAAAACTAGTTTCTATCGACAATATTCAAAAAACCGTCGCGGATTACTACAAAATCAAAATGGCTGATTTATTATCTAAAAAACGTACGCGTTTTCTAGCGCGCGCACGTCAAACTGCCATGACACTCGCAAAAGAGTTAACCAATCACAGCCTGCCAGAAATTGGCGAAGCATTTGGCGGACGCGATCACACGACCGTGCTGCATGCTTGTCGAAAAATAAAGGAATTGATGGAGTTGGAACCTGCACTCAGGGAGGATTATATGAATCTGTTGCGAGTGCTTTCGACCTGATGAGGGCATAGCAGTTCCCGCTAAAAACACATCGGGCCTTGCTTCCTTATGTCAACGAAGGAATCCCTGCGGGCTAACTAAGATTTGGGAGGGGAATGAACCCCTCCCAAATCCGCACCTATAAAGCTGCATCACTTCGTTCGCAGCAGGCGCTCCTTCCGACCTAAAGGTCGGGGTCTTAAACCAGCAAGGAAGTATGGATAAATTCGCACTCGTCCCAGCCGGGAGAATTCAGCCGGTCAGGGGGAAGAACTGCATCTCTCCCCCCTGACAACCCATAGGCGTCAAGCTAAGGAAAGGGGCATAAGATATAACCCATTGGAAAGTAATGGAAATAGATAGAGTTCTCTCATAAAATTTTTTTGAAAAAAACAAAA
>JBIIEG010000021.1:0-8992 GCA_044237955.1 Gammaproteobacteria bacterium | reverse complement strand
GGTATGTCCGAATTCATCTTTATGTGCCACAAAATCGCCATAGTGCTGAAGCTTGATATGGTGATAAGCAAAATCACCTAAGGCGTTATCAAAGGCTTGTGTTTTTTTAGGGGTGATGGAGGTAATAGTATGCACTTGCTCAGGAATAAAACCATAATGGCTTAAAGCAGTTTCAAGAGAAATATAAGAAGGGGTATATAGCTGATTAGCCAGAAAATAAGCAGAAAAATCAGCTTCTCTGTCATGATGACATAGGGTGTAGACACCGCGTTTGAGCTGAAGGACATACCCTTTTTTAACCCAATCGCTTACTTGCCTGCGTAACAGTGGCACATTCTCAGTCAAGTGAGCAAAAATATTACTTCTAAAAAGAGGATATTGTTGGGTTTTTTTTCTAAATGTGGCGTAATCCATTTATTTCTCTATATTACAAAAAAATGTAATTTAAGGAAATAACATGCTTTTGTCAAAAAAAATCCGCTAGTTTGAAAAACGCTTGTTACCTGGATCCCGTGAGACGCCCCGGCGGGTGATGGATAGGCAGGCGAACGGATGGATCGATGGGTGTAGGTGCCTAAACTTTTTATCTCGGCGCCATTCTCAAAGCGCCGTCTAGCCTAATCACAGTACCGTTTAGCAAGGTGTTCTCAACAATATGCGCAACCAAACTCGCATACTCACTGGTCTTACCAAAACGCTGAGGAAACGGTACTGTTGCTGCCAAACTCTCGCGTACTTTTTCAGGTAATCCATAGAGCATCGGTGTTTCAACTAAACCAGGTGCAATGGCTAATACGCGAATACCATAACGCGCTAATTCACGCGCGGCGGGTAGTGTCATCGATACCACGCCACCTTTTGAAGCGCTATACGCAGCTTGACCGATTTGTCCTTCAAACGCGGCTACAGAGGCGGTATTGATAATGACGCCACGTTCTTTGTCATCACCGATGGGATCAAGTGTGGACATGCGCGCTGCTACGACTCTCATTAAATTAAATGTACCGATTAAATTGATCTGTATGACTTGTGCAAAGTCCTGCAAGGGCATCGGTGATTTTTCTTTGTCTACAATTAATTTACCGGGGGCTATGCCTGCGCAGTTTACACAAATGCGTGGGATGCCGAGTTTAGATTCTACTTCTGCTAAAGCGTTTGCCACGCTGTCTTCTTGTGTCACATCACAACATACAGCAAGCGCATTTATTTCTCGCACGATGTTTTGAGCGGCTTCTATATTACGATCTAAGATCGCAACACGCGCACCTAGTTTTTGTAGATGACGTGCTGTTTCAGCGCCCATGCCTGAGGCGCCGCCGCTGATGATGGCTATTTGATTGTTTATTTGCATGGTTGTAATTTAGTGAGAATAACGCTTATGACCTGGTTCCCGTGGTCAAACCATCCACGGGATGACGCCTGGCGGGTGGGTGGGGCACTCGTCGCAATGACGAATGCTAAGTTTGCAAAATACCCTTATAATCCGCACCCAAATGATCCAAACTCAATTTATTTAAGAATAATGAATAGGTCATCCAGGCCGTTAATGCAGCCAGATCACGAAATTGTGGTGGTAAATATTTGGGTGGTGTGACAATGCCTTCTTGCATCAAATCAAACAAAACAGGCAAATCTTCAAGTGTGGTTTTTCCTAAAAATAATAAAGGGATGTGATGTGACAAGCCATTTTTAATCGCGAGGCGAACGTAGTTATAAATCAACACAAACCCTTTGCTGTAAGATAAATCTTTGGTGAAAGGACCTGCCCCTATCGGGCAACCTCTGAATACGCGTACACTGGCATTGTAACTGTCTTCGTCACTAAATCCCTGCTCCTGATAGAAACGAAACACATCTAAAAATTCTGCCCCCTGCTCTACCATGTCAACCGCAGTGACGCGATGTGTCAAACGCAATACACGCCGTGGATAAGAAGAGAAGGTGAAAATTTCCATGATAATCGCCAAGCCTTCTTGATTCAGCGTAGAAGAAGGCGGGCCTTTGCTTAAGAAGGTACAGACGGGTTGCGCTAAACCATTTAAAGTGGTTCCTATATGTACCCATCCTTCGTGTACTTCCAATACACGAATTTCTCGCTCACTAAACATCGCATCACAACGCAGCTTAATCCATTCAGCACCTGCTGATGCATCCGCTAAAATCTCATCACTTATTTTAACGTGTACCTGTTCATCTGGGTCGTTGAAATAAGACTGTAATCGTTCACGCAAAATATGTACCGCTTCTTCGCTGGTGTATTTTTTTTCATCCAGGGGGTCGGGTTCTTGCTTAGTCAAAGACAGGGTTGTGGAAACCAGTTTTGCTAAATCCCTTAAGGTAGGCGCACCTGCATAAAACGCATCTTGTGCACTGCCATACAGTTCTTGAGAAATTTTAGAAAATTCATTTGTGCCGCGCGCCATGATTAAACGCACTACTTCACGGTATTCACGACACATGCGCAGCATAATATTTGCAATGCCGCTGAATTGACCGAGTTGACGACGAATGTCGCGCTCTATGGCATAGAGCTCTTCCGTTTTTTGGTCAGGTTCAAAATTGAGTGGATTATTGGCGTATACACCCACGTCCAGCTGTGGGGGTTCTTTGAATTTGCTCTCAAAAAAACGGGCTTGAATGTCGGGGGGCCATTTGATCGCATTAAGAATGCGTATGGGTTTTTGGGCTTCTACAATGCGTTCAGAAAGTCCATGTATGATTTGTTCGTAGGGCGTGAGATCTGAAGATTCCATCAGAATATTCCATGCGTTAAGGTAAATAAGTAGCCAGGAACAATACCTAAAACCAGTAACACGAGACCATTGATGGTCAGCATGATTTGCATATCACGCGAATAACGAATAGGCGTTGGATCTAATGGTGTTTCAAAATACATGACTTTAACCACGCGGATATAATAATAAGCACCAATAATCGCAAACAGCAACGCAAGTGCTGCTAACCAAACCAAATGGACATCTATTAACGCTTCCAATACTGCAACTTTTGCCATAAAACCAACAATGGGCGGTACACCTGCCAATGAAAACAGGGTAAATAACATCATCAATGCAAGCCACGGATTACGTGTATTCAGTCCACGCAAGTCATCAATGTTATCTGCTTCATAACCCGAATAATCCATCATCACAATCAATCCGAATGCGGCTAAAGTCATGAGTCCATAGGTGATCATGTAAAACAAAGCAGAGCCATAACCATCTGCTGTGCCTGCCACCAAACCCAACATCATATAACCCATGTGCGCAATCGAAGAGTAGGCCAACATGCGTTTGATATTAGTTTGTACAATGGCGACAAGATTGCCTAATGCCATAGAAAGAATCGCAACAATCATCAACATCGGTTGCCAATGCATACTTAAACCAGGCAATGCTTCCACTAATAAACGAAACAATAAAGCCAAGGCTGCGATTTTAGGTGCTGTGCCTAAAAATAATATGACGGGCGTTGGTGCACCGGCATACACATCGGGTACCCACATATGAAAAGGTACGGAACCTAATTTGAATGCAAGTCCTACGACCACAAAAACCAGACCAAATACTAAAATCAACTCATGTTGGGGTGAGGCTTGGGTCGTCATTGCTGCAACCGTACTGATATCTAAACTTTTGGTTGCGCCATACAACATGGATAAACCATAGAGCAAAATACCCGAAGCTAATGATCCAACAATAAAATATTTAATCGCGGCTTCCGTGCAAAGCGTGGCATCTTTGCGTAACGCAATCATGGCATACAAGGGTAATGAAAATAATTCCAGCCCTAAAAATAAGGTAATGAAGCTATGTGCAGAAACAAGCACCATCATACCTAGTATGGAAAACAGCGCTAAAATATAGTATTCCCCGTTGAGTATGTTGCTCTTTGCGATATACGCACGAGAATAAACAAATGCCATAAAACTAAACGTATAAATAAATAGTTTAAGTATGACGGCAAGATGATCCATCACAAAAGTGCCATTGAATAGGATGGTCGTTGGATGATTAAACTGTTTGAACGTTAAAATGGCGGCGATAACCAGCGCACACTGCACGAGCAAATAGGTGAGCATGGGAAAGCGTTTGCCGATAAAAACATCGAGCAATAAAATAAGACAGCCTGCGCCTGCGATAAAAATTTCGGCAATGGCTGGCATGATGTTGGAGAGTTCAAAAATCATGGTAAATTTCTCGCGCTAACTCGTCATCCCCCTTACGGCCGTCATCGCACCCCAGCCGTCATCCCGTGGACGACTAATGTGTCGGATGACGGGCTGGCGCGGGGCTATAATTTGGAATGCATGCTGATTTCTAACAAGTGCCCTACTGTGGTATGAAAAATATTCAACAATGGTGCTGGATACAATCCAATCAAAAATACGGGAATTGCCATCAAAATAAAAATACCAATCTCAAAGCCATTCGCGTCTTTTAATAAAACAACTTCTTCTGTTTTGAGTGGTCCATAAAATACTCTTTTATACATCCACAGCGTATAAGCTGCGCCAATAATCAATGTGAGTGCGGCACAAGCAACTATCCAGAAACTTGTTTTGAAACCAGCCAATAAGACTAAAAACTCGCCGACAAAACCCGAAGTGCCAGGCAGTCCAATATTAGAAAGTGCAAAAATCATAAAAAACGCTGCAAAAATAGGCATAGGACGTGCCAAACCACCGAAATGAGAAATCAACCGTGTATGCAATCGCTCATAGAGCATACCAAAACTTAAAAACATCGCGCCTGAACCAAACGCATGTGACAGCATCTGTACTAAGGCCCCCTCTAAACTCATGGCCGCATTTTGCATGCTGCTGGTTCTATCGATAATCAGATAGACCATGAAACAGCCTAGTGTCACAAAACCCATGTGCGCAACAGAAGAATAAGCAATGAGCTTTTTCATATCGGTTTGTGCCAATGCAATAAATCCAATATAAACAATCGCAATCAGTGATAATACGACCATCACCCATGTCATGGCATGACTGGCATCGGGTGTGATCGGCAAACTAAATCGCAGAAAACCATACGCACCCATCTTAAGCATCAATGCGGCTAATATGACAGAACCACCTGCGGGTGCTTCGGTGTGTGCATCGGGTAACCAGGTATGCACGGGCCACATGGGGACTTTGACAGCAAAAGCTAATAAAAATGCGATGAAAATACTCATCTGTATGGGCATGCTTAAAGGGGCTGCATAAAAATCTGAAATATTGAAACTGCCTACCTGTACGCGCAAATATAAAAATGCAACTAACATCATGGCAGAGCCTAAGAAAGTAAATAGGAAAAATTTAATCGCAGCATATGAGCGATTGTCCCCTCCCCAAATACCAATGCTTAAATACATCGGTATCAACATGCCTTCCCAGAAAATATAAAACAGCAATGAGTCTAATGATGCAAAAACACCAATCACCATGCCTTGCATGATTAAAAAGTTAGCCAGGTATTGCGCTACTTTTTTATGGACTGTTTCCCAAGAAGCTAATACCACTAAAAGCGTTGTGAATACGGTTAATAAAATCAGCGGCATAGCAATGCCATCGACACCGAGCGCATAGCGAATACCATACTCAGGTATCCAATTCAGGTTCTCCTGAAATTGCATGGCATACGTTGTAACATCAAAATTTTTGTAGAGCAGGACACTTAAGAAAATATTGAACAGAGAAAAAATAAGCGCGATGACACGCGCAAGGTTAGCGTTTTTATCTCCACCGGTGAAAAGCACTAAAATGCCGCCCAAAAAAGGGAGCCAAATCATAAGACTTAATATAGGCCAATGCGTCATAAGAAAATCAACCATTTAAAAAATTAAAACCCAGAGCAAAAATCCAACCAGCCCTAAGACAATCGCTAAGGCATAATGATAAATATAACCCGTTTGCAAACGACGTGCCCACGCAGATAAATGGGCAATACCACGTCCAGAACCATCCACCAATAAACCATCAATCAATTTAACATCCGCTATGTTAAAGAAAAAACCACTCAAGACGCGCGAACCACGGACAAACAATCGATCATAGAGTGCATCAAAACCATATTTATAAACGAGCAATAGATACACGCCAAAAAAACGCTGCGCCATTTTGAGGGGCACCGTTGTGAACTTCACGTAACACAACCAGGCTGTAAAAATACCTGCCATAGAAAACCACAATGGTAAATGCATGAATGAATCTTCTACTAACACGATATTATTTTTATAAGAAACGACCAATTCATTGAAAAAATTATACGCAGGCGCGACAAACACACTGTCACCTAACAAAGGTGCGCTTGGGTTATACAGCATGTCATGCACTAACATTGAACCCGATAGCAGGGAAGTAATCGCTAATAAAACGAGCGGTATGGTGACTGTATAAGGCGATTCACTGATATGACTTGCCGTATGTTCGTCAAAACGTGGCTGTGTATGGAAAGTTAGAAAAAGTGCGCGGAAGATATAAAGTGCTGTGACAAAAGCACCCAATAGCAAACAGACATACGCGTAACCTGCGCCTGGTATTGTCGCCAAATGCACCACTTCAATGATCGCATCTTTAGAATAAAAACCAGCAAACGGTGGAATAGCTGCGAGTGCCAATGCACCGATTAAAAAAGCAAGATAGGTCATCGGCATGTATTTGCGCAAACCACCCATTTTGCGCATATCCTGTTCGTGATGCATTGCGATAATGACTGAGCCTGCTGCCAAAAATAGTAATGCTTTGAAACTGGCGTGTGTCATCAGATGAAAAATGCTCGCGGAAAATGCAGACACACCATTGGCTGCCATCATATAACCTAATTGCGACAAGGTAGAATAGGCAATCACGCGTTTAATATCGTGTTGTACTAAGGCAATAATTCCTAAAAATAATGCGCCTGTCGCACCTAACACTAACACCACACTCAATGCTGTTTGTGATAACTCAAATAGTGGCGAAAGACGTGCGACCATATAGACACCGGCTGTCACCATGGTTGCAGCATGAATTAAAGCAGAGATGGGGGTTGGGCCTTCCATCGATTCAGGTAGCCAGACATGTAAAGGCACTTGTGCTGATTTACCCATCGCACCTACAAATAACAACAAGCAAATCAGTGTCATGAGTGATACTTGTGTATGCGGAAAGATCATCAACATTTCATGGGCTAATTGCGGGGCTTTTTGAAAAACAGTTGCATAATCTAGCGCATTAAAATAGGCAAAAATGGCAGCGATACCTAAGATAAAACCCATGTCTCCCACACGGTTAACGACAAATGCTTTTAAGCTGCCTTGTGCTGCGGATTCGCGTTGAAACCAAAAACCAATCAAGAGGTATGAGACTAAACCTACTCCCTCCCAACCAAAAAATAATAATAAAAAATTATCGGCAGAAACGAGCAGCAGCATGAAGAATGTAAATAAAGACATATAGGCAAAAAATCGCGTGTAGCCTGAATCGCCTTTCATGTAGCCGATGCTATAGATGTGTACTAAGAGAGAAACAAAAGTGACAGTTAACAACATGACAGCTGTTAGACGATCAACGAGAAAACCGATATTGAATTGAAAACCTTGTGAGATGCCCCAGGAATAAAATACACCGTGATAGGAAGGTGCGCTGTTTAAGACGATCTGGGTGAAAATATAAAGGGCTGCAGCGAAAGAAATGGCCATGCCTAAAATGGTGACGCAGTGAGAGGCTCTGTTGCCGATACGGTAGCCGTAGATGCCTGCTAATGCAGAGCCTATTAAGGGCGCTAGAATATTGAATAGTAAGGCAGTTTGTATGTTCATCTCTAGCCCTTCAAGGAACGCAGCTCATCGACATCAATCGTGCCGCGATTTCTAAATAGCAATACCAGTAGCGCTAATCCAATGGCCGCTTCACTCGCAGCGACTGTGAGAATAAAAAATACAAAAATATCACCGCTGATATCGTTGAAGTAATGTGAGAACGCGACAAGATTTGTATTCACAGCCAACAGAATCAATTCGATCGCCATCAACAGCACAATTAAGTTTTGGCGGTTTAACACAATGCCTGCAACACCAATGCTGAATAAGGCTGCGCTAACAATCAGATAAGCGTTAAGTGAAATCATTTTTTTTCATCTTTGATAAGTTGTACGCGATCTTCTCTTTTCACATTTAATTGCTGTGAAATTTGCTGTGATTTTCTGCCTTTGTTACCACGGAAGGTTAATGCAATAACTGCGATGATCGCGATCAATAATAAAATAGCAGCTAATTCAAACGGATAAACATAATCTGTATAGAGCACTGCGCCCAATTGATGTGTGTTGCTGTAATTGGCGGGTTGGTTGATCAGTATTTCTTGCGAAAACGCGCCTTGATGAATGGCGCGCCAGGTTATAAAAACCAGGAGCCCTACTACCAATGCACCTAAAGGCAGATAACGTAACCAGCCTTTTTTTCGTGATGCGGTCTCAACATTCAACATCATGACGACAAAGAGGAATAAAGTCATGACTGCGCCAACATAGACAAAGATAAGCACTAAAGCTAAAAACTCGGCTTGTAATAACATCCATAATACGGCGCTGGAAAAAAAGGCGAGTACTAAAAATAGGACAGCGCGTACCGCGTGGCGTGAGGCGACAACCATCACTGCTGAAAAAAGTAAGAGTGCAGAGAAGGTATAGAAAACGAGTTGGTATATTGTGTTGAAGTTCATAAATTTAAAAACCTTGCTTTGTCATTCCCGCGAAGGCAGGAACCCATCCATGAATACGCTCTTTAATTTTTTATGGGTTAAAACAAACGTCATCTTGTTTTTTTCATAATAACCATACTGCCATACTGGGATGGTTTCCCGCCTTCGCGGGAATGACAAAATTCAAGTATGCAGCTAAACCTAACGATACGGCTCGTCCTCTGCCCTATCTGCTGCAATCTGCGATTCATACATATCTCCAATCGCCAGTAATTTTTCTTTGGTTAAAATATTTTCGCCGCGATTTTCTTGGTGGTAATG
>JBIIEG010000019.1:0-10055 GCA_044237955.1 Gammaproteobacteria bacterium | reverse complement strand
ACACTAAATGTGTCCTTCTGCGGAGGGACACATTGCCTTCCGGGAGCGCGGACGGCCCGTCCGCTCTTCTTATAAAAATGCGGGCGGGCCGCCCACGCTCCCAGGGGAGGGCAGCCAATTCAAATTTCATATATCATGCAGCACTAACAGTCACTTTCGGCAGGCACACCATGCAAAAAATCCACCTCACACGACCCGACGATGCCCATCTACATCTACGTGATGGCGTCTATTTGAAAACCACCGTACCTGCCAGCGCTAAACAGTTTTCACGCGCTATCGTAATGCCTAATTTAAAACCACCGATCACAACGCTTCCGGCCCTTGATGCGTATAAAAAACGCATCTTGTCTGCTGTGCCGGAAGGATGTCATTTTGAGCCTTTAATGACGCTGTATTTAACGGACACCATTACACCTGAACAAATTGCTGAAGTGGCTGCATCAAAACAAGTCACTGCGATTAAATTATATCCCGCAGGCGTGACGACCAATTCAGAAGCAGGCATTAAACAATTGACCGCATTAAATCCGGTATTTGCAGCGATGGAGAATTTTGATTTACCGCTTTTGATTCATGGAGAAACCAGCGATCCTGCGATTGATATATTTGATCGTGAACGTGATTTCTTAGCGGCTTTAGAAAAATTAGTGCAGCAGTTTCCGCGTTTACGTATTGTCTTAGAACACATCACCACTGAAGAAGCAGTACGATTTATTGTGTCATCACCTGATAACGTAGCGGCAACGATTACGCCGCATCATTTGTTATTCAATCGCAATCATTTGTTGTCAGGCGGCATGCGTCCTCATTATTACTGTTTACCCATATTAAAACGTCGCAAGCATCAAGAAGCGCTGATCACCGCTGCTATCAGTGGTAATAAAAAATTTTTTCTGGGAACAGATAGTGC
Organism: Gammaproteobacteria bacterium; assembly: GCA_044237955.1. Lineage (GTDB taxonomy): Bacteria > Pseudomonadota > Gammaproteobacteria > JAURND01 > JAURND01 > JAURND01. The sequence continues at coordinate 9,142 of JBIIEG010000019.1, read as the reverse complement.
GCCACATACTGTGGCTACTAAAGAATCAGCCTGTGGATGTGCAGGCATTTATTCTGCACATGCAGCGATTGAATTATATGCAGAGGCTTTTGAAAGCGCAGGCGCGTTGGATAAATTAGAAGCGTTTGCCAGTCATTATGCGGCGGATTTTTATCATTTACCGCGCAATACACAGCGCATTACTTTGATTAAAAAACCGTGGGAAGTTCCAACATATTTTGTTTTTGGGGATGACACATTGATACCGATGTGGGCAGGTGAGACCCTTAATTGGCAACTTTCTGATGAGTCAATCTAGGAAAAGCATGTGAAAATTTATTTAGTCGGTGGCGCCATACGCGATCAATTATTAGGTTATCCCATCAAGGAACGCGATTGGGTAATCGTTGGCGCAACACCACAAGAAATGTTGGCGTTGGGCTATCGTCCTGTGGGCAAAGATTTTCCCGTTTTTTTGCATCCTACAACGCATGAAGAATATGCACTTGCACGCACTGAACGTAAAACAGGGCCAGGCTATAAAGGTTTTGATTTTTATGCAGCACCTGAAGTGACGTTAGAAGAAGATCTACAACGTCGTGATTTAACGATCAATGCCATGGCGCAAGATACCGATGGCACGATCATCGATCCTTACGGTGGAAAAAAAGATATTCAAGCGCGTCTGTTGCGTCATGTTTCTCCTGCATTTGTCGAAGACCCTGTGCGTATTTTGCGCGTTGCACGTTTTGCTGCGCGTTTTGCAGACTTTTACGTTGATACAAATACTTTGGCATTGATGCAAGAAATGGTGCATCGTGGCGAAGTGAATGCTTTAGTCGCAGAACGCGTATGGCAAGAGTGGGAGCGCGCATTACAAGAAACACATCCCGTGCGGTTTTTTCAGATTTTATCTGCGTGTGGGGCGCTGTTTTTTTTATTACCAGAATTTATCGACAATCAAGCAGGATTCCAAGCGCTGCAACGCGCAACAGAAAGATCACTATCAACACCCATTCGTTTTGCTGTTTTGTTTTACGCTTTAGATCATGACAACATTCGCGCAATCACAAAGCGCTATCGCATACCAAAAAACTATGGGGAACTGGCATTGCTCATTTGGGGGAATTATCCGGACTATGATAGAGTCTCAACCGCAGACGCTAGAACACGTTTAACACTATTAGAACGCCTCGATGCCTTTCGCAGACCTGAACGTTTAAATCTATTTTTAGCAGGATGCGAAGCCATTGCTAATAATGAAACAGCAACGCAATTATCACAGATACTACATACAACCTATCTAGCAGCCAAATCAGTCAGTGTCAGTGATTTAACGCTGCAAAATATACGCGGAGAAGAAATTAAAAAAATTCTGCGTGAGCGACAAATAGCTGCTATCGAAAAAGAAAATATTAAGACAGGATTATAAGTTTATGAGTCACTTTAAGGTTCTCCCCCTTATTTTTATCAGTGCAGGACTCGCAGGATGCGCTGTAGGTCCTAATTTCAAAACGCCAGCAGCGCCTACCACTTCGCGCTATACCGCGCAACCACTCCCCGCCAAAACAACAAGCACGGCAAATGTTATCCCCGGTGGAAATGCACAGCATTTTCAAACAGGTCAAGATATTCCAGCACAATGGTGGACACTGTTTCGTTCAAAAGAACTGAATGCGCTGATTATCAAAGGTTTGAAGAATAGCCCCACGCTAGAAGCCGCAAAAGCATCTATAAGTCAGGCACAAGCGAATCTCGATGTGGCTGTAGGTACAGGTCTTTTTCCGAGTATCAGTGCGCAGGCAGGTTCTACGCGACAACGAGGTTCCAACAATAATATAGGCCTTGACGATAGCAATATATTTAACTTGTACAATGCCTCAGTCAATGTTTCTTATAATTTAGATCTTTTTGGTGGTGCTTATCGTTATAGAGAAGGCTTATATGCGCAGATCGACAAAGCGCAGTTTGAGTGGGAGGCTGCTTATTTAACTTTAGCCACTAATATTGTCACAACAGCTATCAGCGAAGCATCACTACGCGCACAAATTAACGCAACAGAAGAACTCATCCGCTCGCAGGAAAATGAATTAGTCATCGTAGAGCAACAGTTTCATCTAGGTGCTGTCTCTCAAGCAGATGTGCTCACACAACAAACACAGCTCGCACAAACACGGGCAACATTGCCGCCACTACAAAAAAATCTAGGACAATTCAGAAATGCGTTAGCGGTATTGACAGGTGAATTGCCGAGCGAAGCGCAATTGCCTACTTTTCATTTACAGGCTCTAACTTTGCCGACGCAATTGCCGTTGAGTGTACCTTCTAGATTAGTACAACAACGCCCAGACGTACGTGCTGCTGAAGCATTACTACATGCAGCCAGCGCTGACATTGGTGTGGCGATAGCAAACCGATTGCCGCAAATTAGCTTAACCGGCAGTTATGGCTCAGTCACCAACCAAAGCCATAATTTGTTTGGATCTAATGCAAGCGTTTGGGCACTAGCAGGCGCATTAACGCAACCTATTTTTAACGGCGGTGCCTTGCTTGCTAAACAACGCGTGGCTGTTGCGGCTTTCGATCAAGCAGCTGCCCAATATAAAGATACCGTTTTGAAAGCATTTCAAAATGTGGCCGATGCGCTGAATGCGATTCAAGCAGATGCGCGAGCACTTAAAACAGAGGCAGAAGCAGAAAGAGTGGCGTTTGCTGCATTTTCGCTGGTGCAACAACAATATAAATTAGGCGCTGTCAGTTATATCGCTCGTTTAGATGCAGAACGCCAATATCAACAGGCACGCATTGCGCGTATTCAAGCAGAGGCTGCGCGTTATGCGGATACTGCCGCGTTGTTTCAAGCGTTAGGAGGCGGGTGGTGGAATCGGGGAGGGGTGAGGTAGTTGTTTGCTTTTAGGATGTAAATGCCTAACTACAGCAATTCCTGATGCAATTGGTGTTGTAACAAAGGGATCTGCTAAATTCTGAAGAAAAATTTAATCTTTTTAAATTTTAGCCAAATTTTTAAATGAACCTAGGCAAAAAACATGAAAGAAATAACAAAAGACATGATTGACGCCTCCATCAAAAGAGCAAAGGAAAAAACAGAGGCCAACCTGAGAATACAGTTGGCCTACTTGTATAGAATTTTTGATTATTACAGTTGGTGCGATCTTATTGTTACGCATCTGTCTGTACGTGTCCCTGGTGAAAACGCACTCCTCATTAACCCCTTCGGGTTATCATTTAAAGAAATCACGCCTGATAATTTGGTGAAGGTTGATTTTAATGGAAATGTGCTAGAGAGCAAAAGTGGGCTCCCTAACAATAAAAATGGCAGCACAGTACATAGGGCTATTTACCGCGCTAAACCAGAAATCAATTGTATTTTGCATACACATTCTCATTTTGGTGTGGCTGTTGCCAGTTTGGAACAAGAACTCATGCTGCTGGATCAAATTGGCATGATGTTTTATGGCAAGGTTGGCTACCATGATTTTGAAAAATTATTTATCAATGATGAAAAACAGCAACCACTGCTGGATGATATACAGAATAATCACTGCATGATCTTAAAAAATCATGGTTTGTTAACTGTAGGAAAGAATATAGCTGAAGCTTTCTGGTTTCATTATTATCTTGAGACAACCTGTAAAAACCAAGTGTTAACCATGTCAACCGGTGGAAAAATCCATCACGCAAGTGAAGAGGCCATCAAAAAGACGGCTGCAAGTTATGATGGATGGCGTGATATAGACAGTGAATTGTTGTTTGAAGCGGCAAAACGACTTGTTGGTGAATTGTAAAAACAAAAAACATTTTTTGTTTTCGAACTTGAAGATACAAAACCAGTACCATTCAAGTTGAATGGATATATAAATGAAAATACAACGCGTTGAAATTTTTGATATACATTGTCCTAAACGTCCACAATGGCATCCTGTTTTTGTGCGTATTCATACGGATGAAGGAATTCATGGCGTGGGTGAAGCGGGTTTAGCCTATGATTTAGGCCATAGCGCAGCAGCTAACATGATTAAAGAAATTGCAGAATCGATGTTAATGGGATGGGATCCTTTTCAAACAGAGTTGCTCTTCTCACGCATGCTGCGAGAAAGTTTTTGGGGATTAGGTGGCGGCCCTATTATTTATGCTGCGATGAGCGCTATTGATACCGCCTTGTGGGATATCAAAGGCAAAGCTTTAAATGTGCCTGTTTACCAATTATTAGGCGGCAAAGTCACAGAGAAATTAAGAACTTATGCGAGCCAATTACAATTTGATTGGGGCCCAGAATTTAAGAAACTCAATGATCCCGCCGATTATGCAAAAGCGGCTGAAAAAGCCGTAGCAGAAGGTTATGACTGCATCAAAGTTGATCCGATTATGTATGATGCAAAGGGCAATACTAAATTTGATTGTACCAATTTATTTCGCCATTCTGAGATGCAATTGGTTCGTGCACGTATGCAAGCGATGCGCAGCGCTATCGGTCCAGATGTCGATATTATTTGGGAGTGTCACAGCTTGCCGGGTGTTGCAAGCGCTATTCAGTTGGCAGAGATTGCCGAAGAATTTAATTGTATGTGTTACGAGGAACCGGTTAACTATTTAAATTCCGCGCTACATAAAAAATTGGCCAGTAAAATTAAAGTGCCTATTGCAGCGGGTGAAAGATTATATCTGCGTCACGGTATTCGCCCTTATATAGAAGAACAAACCATCGATATATTACAACCTGATATTGGTTTATGTGGTGGTTTTACTGAAGCTAAAAAAATCTGTGATTATGTGGATATGTATGATGTCAAAATCCAAGCACATGTTTGTGGTGGGCCTGTGGCAACGGCTGCTTCGTTGCATTTAGAAACAGCTATTCCAAATTTTTTAATTCATGAGCACCATACTTATGCGTTGAAAGATTGGAATACGGAACTTTGTTTACAGAATCCTCAGCCTGTAAATGGTTATTTTCAGGTATCTGAAACGCCGGGGATTGGTATTGAATTAAATGATGAGGTGGTGATGCAATCGCCGCGTGTTGAAATTAAAGCGTAGAATTAGAATAACGCTTATTACCTGGATCCCGTGGTCAAACCATCCACGGCCGCTTTTCGACATCCCTGTCGAGACGGCATTCGGTTCTTCCTGAACATCCGGATGACGGCTAACGGTGAGATGACAGCTAACGAGAGGATAACGGCCTGGCGGGGGAGGATGGCGTGCCAGCAGGCGCGTTATCACAATACTTCACAGCCATCCCATCTGATACGTAAACTGTATCAAAGTCCCCGTCACCACCAATAAAAAAATCCATCGCACAAACTGACTGCCTTTTTTCACAGCTAAACGTGCGCCAATCATATTTCCCAATATATTAAAGACAGCCATGGGTAGCGCAAGTTTATAAATAATATGGTTGCCTGCGCCGAAATAAATCATTGCTGCTAAGTTAGAGGCAAGATTGGTAAATTTTGCAAATGCAGAGCCTTCTAAAAAACTGAATCCTAACCAGCCTACAAAACAAAATATTAAAAGACTGCCTGTGCCTGGTCCAAAAAAACCATCGTAAAAACCTAATACACTGCCAACCAAACAACAATATAGTTTCAACTTGAATGTATTGTGACAAGTTACGTGCTGAATCATGCCGAATTTTTTGTTGAATAAAGTATAAATGCCGATCAATAACAACAATATAAAAATAAGCGGCTTGAGAAATTGATTGCCGATGAGTATTGTGATTTTGGCACCTAATGCTGAAAATAAAAAAGCACCGATTAAAGCGGGCATCACTGTTTTAAAATCAATTTTTAATGTGCGCGCGTAATGTACGCTGGAAATTGCCGTACCACAAAATGAAGCGAGTTTGTTCGTGCCTAATAGACTGACAACGGCTGTGTGAGGGAATAATAAAAACAAGCCGGGGATTTGGATCAATCCACCACCGCCAGCAATGGCATCTACCAGGCCTGCTAAAAAAGCGATGGGAAAAATGTAGAGTGTTTCTGTCATGGCGGTAAAAGCTTATTGGTCAGTTTAACTATTCACGGCGTGAACTTTATCATTCCCGCGAAGGCGGGAACCGATCCCAATATCGCGCCGTGAATAGTGACCAATTTGTGACCAGTTTGATTTACTATAATCTCACGCCGGGTATAATAAAACCTTCAATTTACCGCTGAAAATCTCACATGCATGTCTTAGACACCACGATTCCACCTTCTCTTTCAGAGATACAACAGCTGGTCACATCTGATTTTGAACAGGTTAATCATCTCATCAAAACCAGCTTGCATTCAAACGTTGAGCTCATCCAAACCATCAGTGACCATATTATTCACAGTGGTGGAAAACGCCTGCGTCCTTTATTAACCCTGCTGGCTGCACGCGCAGTGGATTGTGAAAATACTAAACATGTCACACTCGCTGTGATTGTAGAGTTTTTACACACCGCAACATTATTACATGATGATGTGGTGGACGCTTCTACATTACGCCGAGGTCGAAAAACAGCGAACGCGGTCTGGGGTAATGCAGCGAGCGTACTAGTCGGAGATTTTTTGTATTCTCGTGCTTTTCAGTTAATGGCTCACTTAGATAGCCTGAATGTGTATTCACTCTTGGCCAAGGCAACGAATACGATTGCACAAGGAGAGGTATTACAGCTGATTCAGCGTAATAAAGTGGATACTTCACGCGAACATTATCTAGAGGTGATTCGCTGCAAAACAGCCACACTTTTTTCAGCTGCAGCTGAATGCGGTGTCGTGGTGGCCGGTGGTTCTCCTGAAAAACAACACGCTTTGGCATTATATGGCATGCACCTGGGTATGGCTTTTCAGATGATTGATGATTGGTTGGATTATGGGGTTTCAGCGCAGGAAAGTGGCAAAAATCGCGGGGATGATTTGGCAGAGGGCAAGGTCACGTTGCCACTCATTTACGCCATGCAACAGGGCACAAAAGAACAAGCAGGCTTCATTCAGAAGACTTTAAAGGAAGGGAACATCAATAATCTGGAGATAATTCTGGATATTCTGCAGGCAGTGGGCGCTGAAGAATATGTGCACGATACAGCACAAAAAGAGGCTAACCTGGCAAAAGCCGCGTTACACTCGTTCCCAGATAATGCTTACAAACACGCTCTATTAGGGTTAGCTGATATAGCTGTGCAGCGAAGAAATTAAATGCAGAAAAAACAAACCCCGGAAAACCGGGGTTTGGGTCACATCTCAGAGCTTACTCCTCAGGCTTAATATTAGCAGCCTGTTTACCCTTTGGACCTTGTACGATATCAAATCTCACACGCTGGCCTTCTGTTAGCGTTTTGAAACCATCACTGATAATAGCCGAAAAATGAGCGAAAACATCGCCGCTACCATCGTCCGGTGTGATAAATCCAAACCCTTTACCAGGGTTGAACCATTTTACTGTACCTGTTGCCATTTTGTTTATATTCCTCTATTTATTGATAATATTGCTTGTCGACCATAAGCCAACTGGTTGCCTAATAGTCCTACAAGCCATTCCCTTTATGACATACATCTGCGGATATTTCAAGCTGTTTCAGCTGATTCATGACTGAGCCCTATGCGGAAGCGGTTATAAGCGCCACATCTGCCACTTGTAGAAACAACTGTTGCAAGCGATTGAGCAATGCCAAGCGATTATGGCGCAGCTTTTCATCATCCACCATGACCATCACTTCCTCAAAAAAGCGATCAATGGGCGTCCGCAGCGCAGCTAAAGCTCTCAGCACTTCGCTATAGCGGGATTGTTCGTACAAAGTGGCTATTGCTTTGGCTTTTTCTTCCATTGCTGCAAATAACACACGCTCTGATTCATGCTCAAATAATGCGGAATCGATAACGCTCTGACGTTGTTGTGCTGGCTGATCTTTCAATAAGCTGCTGACGCGTTTGTTTGCCGCTATCAATGCAGAGGCTTCAGGCAGCGTTTGAAAATGTTGTACCGCTAAAATACGATGATGAAAATCTAAGGGTTCTGCAATCATGCGTGCTGATACTGCGGAAAAAATAGAACCATCTATCCCTTTATCTGAATACCAGGCACGCAGTCGCTCCATCATAAAATCAAATACTTGGGATGTAGCTTTTGTGTTATCCATTGCTGCATACAACGTGACAGCATGCTGAATCATGTCTTGGAGATTCAACGGTAGCTGTTTTTCAATCAAAATACGCAATATACCTAATGCTGCACGACGCAGCGCGTAAGGATCTTTTTCACCACTGGGTGGTTGATTGGCGCCAAAAAGACCGACCAATGTGTCAATTTTATCGGCAATAGAGAGCAGGGCGCCTAAAGGTGTCTCAGGCAGAACATCTCCTGCAAAACGCGGTTGATATTGTTCACGCAGCGCCAAACCTACTGAAGCAGGTTCACCATCTTTCACAGCATAGTAATAACCCATCACGCCTTGCAATTCTGCAAATTCTCCAACCATGGCAGTGACTAAATCTGTCTTACATAACAGGCCTGCGCGTTGTGCATGTTTCACGTTAGCGTGCATTTTTTCGGCTAAATAACCCATCAAACGAGAGATGCGTTCTGACTTATCAAACAGAGTCCCTAACTTTTTCTGAAAGATAATTTTTCTCAATTCATCCAGCCGAGACTCTAAGCTATGTTTTAAATCGCTGTGATAAAAAAATTGTGCATCGGATAAACGTGCGCGAATCACACGTTGATTGCCTTCAATCACGCGTGTAGGATCTTCGCTATCGATATTGCTCACGATGACAAAACACGGTAACAACTGTCCTTCTTCATCCACGACGGGGAAATATCGTTGATGTGATTTCATCGCTGTCATCACAGTTTCTGGCGGCACTTCTAAAAAATTCGCCTCAAATTCACCCAGCAATGCAACAGGCCATTCAACAAGTCCTGTGACTTCATCCAGCAATGCTTCGTCCATCAACACACGGCCCTTGGCGCTTGCCGCTTCTTGTACTGCTTCCCATATCAATTGTTTTCGCGCTTCAAAGTCAGCGACCACATAACCCTTTTCGCGCAACAAAGTTTCATACTCATTAGGGGATGCAATGGAAATTGTTTCAGGATGATGAAAACGATGTCCGACTGTATTGCGCCCTGTCAACTTGCCGAATATATGGGTTTTAATGCTCTTTTTTCC
>JBIIEG010000001.1:0-22682 GCA_044237955.1 Gammaproteobacteria bacterium | reverse complement strand
TGCACGGGACGGATGAATTCTATCTCGCCATTACCCCAACGCATCGGTTTAGCAATAGGTAATTGTGAAATTGCCTGTTTAATTAACTCGGGCAAAAAATCTACGGTGTCGATACCGCCTTGTGTTTGATTAAAAAATACCCACGCGCCTTTATCTGTTTCGCGCACAACGAGTTGATCGACTGTGGTGTTGCAAGCGCTGGCAAATCCTAAACAAGCCAATGTAGGATGACCGTCTGCATCAAACGCTGCTTTTAAAGCAGGGCCTCGTTTTTCCACTTCATAACTTTTTTGAGCGCTTTCTACGTTTTTGATGATGACAGCGATACGGCGCGGTGTTGCAAATGTATGCGTGGTGTCATAAGAAAGACCGGCTTTTTGCAGCCCTGTTTCTATATTGCTGGCTAACGCGCGCGACAATGTTTTGAGCGATTTGGAGGGGAGCTCTTCGGTGCCTAGTTCGAATAATATGTCGTGCGTTGTCATATGCTTTTCTTCACCAGCGGAAATCCTAAAGCCTCTCGTGTTTCATACCACAACTTAGCCACTGCAAAAGCAAGTTTTCGCACACGCAAAAGATAAGCTTGTCGCTCTGTCACAGAAACTGCATGACGTGCATCTAGCATATTAAATGTGTGTGATGCCTTGAGCACACGATCATAAGCAGGCAAAGATAAATTCATCGCAATCAATTCCTGCGATTCTTTTTCGTACTGATTAAATTGTTCGAGCAAAATAGCAACTGGCGCCAATTCAAAATTGTATGCGGACATTTCTTTTTCTTGCTGATGAAATACGTCGCCATAAGTCACTATACCCTGTGGTGTATTTGACCATACCAAATCGTACATGCTTTCTACACCTTGCAGATACATCGCAAGACGCTCTAATCCATACGTTAATTCACCTGTGATAGGCTCGCAGATAATACCGCCTACTTGCTGAAAATAAGTGAACTGCGTGATTTCCATCCCATTTTGCCAAACTTCCCAACCTAAACCCCAAGCGCCTAATGTCGGTGATTCCCAATTATCTTCCACAAAACGAATATCATCTTTCAGCGGATTGATGCCTAAAGCACGCAAAGAATCCAAATATAAATCTTGTAAGTTATCAGGAGAAGGCTTGAGTATTATCTGAAATTGATAGTAGTGTTGCGCACGATTAGGATTGTCTCCATAGCGGCCATCGGTAGGGCGTCTGCAAGGTTGCACATAAGCTGCATACCAAGGTTCAGGGCCAATAGCGCGCAGAAAAGTGGAAGGGCTAAAAGTACCTGCGCCCACTTCTGAGTCGAGTGGTTGCAATATGACGCAGCCTTTACCCGCCCAATATTGTTGGAGGGTTAAAATAATTTCTTGGAAGGTAGGGGATTTTGGGAGGGTCATTTTGGGTTTGATTTTTTCTTTGGCTTCCATCCTTCAATTGATCTTTGTTTCGCGCGCGCCACCGTTAATTGATGGGACGGTGCATTCATCGTGATCGTAGATCCTGCACCAATATAAGCGCCTTCGCCAATAGTCACCGGTGCAATTAACTGACTGTCGCACCCTACAAATGCTTCGTCTTCAATCGTTGTTTGATGTTTGTTAGCACCATCATAGTTGACCGTAATAGTACCGGCACCCAGGTTCACATTTTTACCAATCACAGCATCGCCCAAATAACTTAGATGGGGTGCTTTGCTGCCTGCACCTAACTGTGTATTTTTAATTTCTACAAAATTACCGACACGCGCATGTTCACCAATGTGTGTGCCTGGACGAATTCTCGCAAAAGGTCCGACTGTACAACCGCTGTCTAATACAGCATTTTCAATGACGCAGTTGCTTTCGATGCGCACATTTTCGCCTACTTTTACATTGCGCAGCACAGTATTGGGACCGATGGTTGTGTACATGCCAATAGAGATTGTACCTTCTAGAATAACGTTTACATCGATCGTCACATCCGGTGCAATGGTCACATCTCCTCGCACATCAAAACGAGTAGGGTCCAAAAATGTCACACCTTCACGCATAAATGCTTCTGCGCTTTGTCGTTGATAAATACGCTCTAATTGCGCCAACTCTAATAAATTATTCACACCTCTGACTTCTTCAGGAGACTCAACCGTAACACCCCTGACAGGATGTCCATCTGCAACTGCCATCGCAACAATGTCTGTTAAATAATATTCACTCTGCGCATTATTTGATGTCAGTCTCGGTAACCAGGTATGCAAATGTGCACCTGATGTCGTCATAATACCGGTATTGATTTCGCCAATAGTTTGCTCTTCGGGTGTTGCATCTTTTTGTTCGACGATCGCTGTGATACACCCTGTTTTATCGCGAATAATGCGTCCAAAACCGGTCGGATTATTTAATTCCGCTGTGATCAATCCCAATGCGTTTTTAGGTGTGCTATTTAATAAGCCTTGCAGTGTGTCTTTTGAAATAAGCGGGACATCACCGTAGAGAATTAAAACTTGCTGATTTTTTTTCAAGAAGGGCAATACTTGGGTGACTGCGTGCCCTGTGCCTAGCGCATTCGTTTGTTCAATCCACTCAACATTTAGATGCGCCATGTCAGAGCGAACGCGTTGACCGCCATTACCATAGACGACGTAGATTGTAGTAGGGTCGAGAGATTGGGCTGTTTGAACGACGCGTTCCAAAAGCGTTAAGCCTGCCAGCGTATGTAGCACCTTCGGTAAATCAGTGCGCATCCGTTTACCTTTACCGGCGGCTAGAATGATAATGCTGAGGGTCATGGAGAAAGTCCGTGGAAGCTCTGTGCGCAGGGCGGAATATAAGTCCCACCCTCGCTATTGCAAGGAAACCACCCACCCTCCGGCCGTCATCCCGTGGAGGCTGGTCTTTGCTGATACTCCCCATCATCTTTTAGGTGAGCGGGGAACTCACAATGACGAGTTTTTTAGTGTTTCGCGACTTTCCTGCGCAACTCCTGAATGGCTCTTAATTGTGCGGCGGCTTCTGCTAATTCACCCATTGCTTGTCCATATTCAAATTCTGATGCTTTTTCCGTCAGTTGTTTTTCAGCACGTTCTTTGGCTTCAATCGCGGCTGCTTCATCTAAATGATCGGCGCGGACGGCTGTGTCCGCTAAGACAGTAACAACAGCGGGTTGTACTTCGAGCATACCGCCTGAAATATAAAATACTTCTTCTTCGCCATTCTCTTTGCTTGTTCGAACAAAGCCTGGTTTTAAAGAAGTTAATAGCGGCGTATGGCCAGGCAAAATGCCTAACTCGCCCATGGTACCTGTCGCCGATATTTTTTCTACAGTGCCTGAAAAAATGGGTGATTCAGCGCTGACGATGTCTAGATGGAATGTACTGATCATTTAAAAAACCTAGTGGGTGAATTATGCCTTTTCTTTCTCTGCTTTTTCTTTTTCAGCTTTTGATTTTTCTTTGGCTTCTTCCAGCGTGCCTACCATATAAAATGATTGTTCAGACATGTGATCACATTCGCCATCCACAATCGCTTTGAAACCACGGATGGTTTCTTCCAGTGAAACATATTTGCCTGGGGAACCGGTAAATACTTCTGCCACGAAAAAGGGTTGTGATAAAAAGCGCTGTATTTTACGTGCGCGGCGCACTGATTGTTTGTCTTCTTCTGATAACTCATCCATACCCAAAATGGCGATGATATCTTTGAGTTCTTTGTAACGCTGCAACGTACCTTGTACTGCGCGCGCCACATCATAATGCTCTTGACCAATCACTAATGGATCTAATTGACGGCTGGTGGAATCTAACGGATCAATTGCAGGATAAATACCTAATTCTGCAATCTGTCGTGATAACACAACGGTTGCATCCAAGTGCGCAAATGTGGTGGCAGGGGAAGGATCGGTTAAATCGTCAGCAGGTACATATACGGCTTGAATAGACGTAATAGAACCTTTTTTGGTAGAGGTAATACGTTCTTGCAATACACCCATTTCTTCAGCCAAGGTGGGTTGATAACCGACAGCGGATGGCATACGCCCTAGCAATGCAGATACTTCTGTACCTGCCAATGTGTAACGGAAAATGTTATCGATAAATAATAATACGTCTCGGCCTTCATCGCGGAAACTTTCAGCCACTGTTAAACCCGTCAATGCAACACGTAAACGGTTGCCAGGTGGTTCGTTCATTTGTCCGTAAACCAACGATACTTTATCCAACACGTTGGATTCTTTCATTTCATGGTAGAAGTCATTTCCTTCACGGGTACGCTCACCCACACCGGCGAATACAGAGTAACCACTGTGTTCGATGGCGATATTACGAATGAGTTCCATCATGTTCACGGTTTTGCCTACACCGGCACCGCCAAACAAACCGACTTTGCCGCCTTTTGCAAAAGGGCAAAGCAGATCAATGACTTTGATACCTGTTTGCAATAATTCCGTGCTCAACGCTTGCTCTGCTAATGTGGGTGCAGCACGATGAATGGGCATGTGTTGGTCAGCGCCGATATCACCTGCTTCATCGATAGGCTCGCCTAACACGTTCATGATACGACCCAAGGTTTTTTTACCGACGGGTACTGTGATAGGTTTGCCTGTGTTGTTCACTGCCAAACCACGACGTAATCCTTCGGAGGAACCCATTGCGATGGTACGCACAATACCGTCGCCGAGCTGTTGCTGAACTTCGAGCACTAATTGCTGGTCGGCAACCATGAGCGCATCGTAGATTTTAGGAACAGCGCTACGGGGAAATTCTACGTCTACTACCGCGCCAATAATTTCGACTATTTTTCCGGACATAAAGATACCTGTGGTTATGTTGTAATAATATTAACGCCAACATTTAATGCGGCTTTTTTTAACTGCTTATCTAAAGTAGCTAATGGCAATCCTAAACGCATTGCCAATTCTAGATAAGTTGCATCATAAGTCGTTAAATTTTCAGAGTGCGCTAAAGATAAAATTTCATGAAAACCATGCTGTGAAGTTTTATCATCTATGTGAATATTCAAATTTCCCAGGATAGAGATAAATTCCAACATCTTTGCATACGAGATACGTTTCTTCTTTTCAGAGATAACCAGAGCGTTACCCACTTCAAGTGGCCAAATTTGTGGGACAAAAACTGACTCTTCAGCCGATCTTTCCAATAATTTGATGCTCATTGGAAGCGCTTCATCATCGAAGCACCAACTTAAAGTGATGGAAGCATCCAATACAAAACCTATCATTTTTTACCTTCATCACGAAATTTTTTAAGCTCTTCCCAATCAAGACCTTTTGATGGATTAGACGCTCTGAACTCCTTGAGCCGCTCAATAGCAAGCTTAAATTTTTCCCGCCCCGCTGATGCAGCTGGAAGTAACCTCGCAATAGGATGGCCATCCTTTGTTATAGTTACTTCTTCTCCATTTTCCACTTGCTGAAGAAAAGAAGGAAAATCAGTTTCTATTACTCTTGCAGTGACTGTTTTCATATTCTGGTCTCGTTAAGCAAAATCTTTTACTTCACTGTTTTTTGAAAGACGCTTATTATCTGGATCCCGTGGTCAAATCTTCCGCGGGATGACGGGCTAACGCGCGAGGACAGGCTGGCGCGAGTATGTTTTAAACCGCTTCTGCACCCGCTGTAATTTCTGCAATTTCTCGCGTGATCACCGCTTGTCGTGCTTTGTTGTATACCAGCTGTAAATCGCTAATCAAGTCGCCTGCATTATCACTTGCGTTTTTCATCGCAACCATTCGGGCTGCTTGTTCGCACGCCATGTTTTCTACAACGGATTGATACACTTGTGTTTCGATATAACGCACTAATAAAGCTGTGAGCAATTCACGCGCATCGGGTTCGTAAATATAATCCCAATGTCCGGCTTCTTTTGTGACGCCGGATATTTCCAATGGCAACAGTTGCGCAATTTCTGGCTGCTGTGTCATGGAATTCACAAAGTGATTAGAGACGATATAGAGCGCATCTAGCTTGTTTGCGTTGTATGCATCTAACATCACTTTGACGATACCAATTAAATCGGCAACCTTTGGGGCATCTCCTAAATGATTGGCTGTCGCAATCACATTCCCACCAAAGCGTCTGAAAAAACTTTCTGCTTTTTTACCAATCAAACACAAATCAATTTCTACCTGTTGGCTATGCCATTCGCGCATTTTCACAACGGTGGATTTAAACAAGTTGGCATTCATGCTGCCACATAAACCACGATCGGTGGAGATCACAATAAAACCCACGCGTTTTATGTTGTCACGTCGAATGAGATAGGGATGACGATATTCGCTGCTACTGGCTGCTAAATGTCCAATGACTTGGCGCATTTTTTCAGCATAAGGGCGCGATGTACGCATGCGTGCTTGTGCTTTGCGCATTTTACTTGCGGCAACCATTTCCATCGCTTTGGTGATTTTCTGCGTGTTTTTTACGCTGGCGATTTTTGTACGAACTTCTCTGCCACTGGACATATTATTTTCTGTAAGGTTTTTAAAAATTACATCTAAAGAAAGCCAACCCAAACACCCTCATCCGTCTGTCACAAAATCAGTGACATCCACCTTCTCCCATTCGCAAAAACCGCTCGGGGAGAAGGGGTTTTGTAAGTTGCCTAATAAGCCTGCGTTTTTTTGAATTGTTCAAGAATTTGTTTGAACTCCGCCATCAATTCATCACTATGCACAGGGTTTTCGTTGACCTTTTGTACTAAGCTTGCATGATCTTCGCGCACATAACTATGTAAGGCCTGTTCAAAATTTTTAATCTTATTCAACACCACATCGTCTAAATAACCTTCATTGACGCTAAACAAACTAATCGCCATTTCAGCCACGCTCAGTGGTTGATATTGCGGTTGTTTGAGCAACTCAACCACGCGCTGTCCACGCTCTAACTGTTTACGCGTGCCTTCATCTAAGTCGGACGCAAATTGTGAGAAGGCTTCTAATTCACGGAATTGTGCGAGCGTAATACGAATACCACCTGATAATTTTCTGATCAGTTTGGTTTGAGCGGCGCCCCCTACACGAGACACTGAAAGCCCTGGGTTAATCGCAGGACGCACACCGGCATTAAACAATCCCGTCTCCAAAAAGATCTGGCCGTCGGTGATAGAAATGACGTTGGTAGGCACGAAAGCGGATACGTCGCCTGCTTGTGTTTCAATGATAGGTAATGCGGTTAATGATCCAGTTTTACCTTTAACTTTACCGTTGGTATGTTTTTCTACGTACTCCTCATTCACGCGCGCAGCACGCTCTAACAAACGTGAATGCAGATAGAATACATCGCCAGGATAGGCTTCGCGTCCTGGTGGACGACGCAGTAATAAAGAAATTTGTCGATACGCCCATGCTTGTTTGGTTAAGTCATCATAAATGATGAGCGCATCTTGACCATTGTCGCGAAAATATTCACCCATCGCACAACCTGCATACGGTGCGATAAATTGTAGTGCTGCAGGTTCTGCTGCTGTTGCTGCCACAATGATGGTGTGTTTTAGGGCGTCATGTTCTTCTAGTTTGCGAATCACCGCGGCAACAGAAGAAGCTTTTTGACCCACAGCCACATAAATACATTTTACACCGGTGTTTTTTTGATTGATGATCGTGTCGATAGCGATGGCTGTCTTGCCGGTTTGACGATCGCCAATAATCAGCTCTCTTTGACCTCGTCCAATCGGCACCATGGAGTCGATGGATTTTAATCCGGTCTGCATGGGTTGGCCGACAGCTTGACGGGTAATAACGCCTGGCGCTACTTTTTCAATCGGTGCGGTTTGTGTTGTATTTAATGGTTCTTTACCATCAATCACTTGACCCAGCGCACTGACCACACGACCCAATAAAGCGTCTCCCACCGGCACTTCTAAAATACGGCCCGTACATTTGACGGTTTGACCTTCTTCTAAATGGTCGCAAGGGCCTAATACCACGGCACCGACAGAATCACGCTCCAAGTTAAGCGCAAGCCCATAAACGCCGCCTGGAAATTCGATCATTTCTCCTAACATCACGTCGGAGAGTCCATAGATGCGCACGATGCCATCTTTTAAACTCACGATGGTGCCTTCGGTGCGCGTTTCAGCGGACACTTCAAAATTGGCAATGCGTTGTTTGATTAAGTTACTGATTTCGGCGGATGATAGTTGCATGGAATAATCTCTCTAAAAATCGAAAAAATAAACACGTCATCCCGTGGATGGTTTAACCATGGGATGACGGCCGTGGGATGGTAGTTTACCCGCAATGACGAGCTTCGAGCTTTTTGTTATGTGCTAAAAAATCTATACCACTACCGCGTGTCGCAGCTTTTCTAATTGTCCACGTATTGAACTGTCAATCACGCGATCGCCAACGGAAACAAGAAACCCACCTAATAATGCAGCATCAACATCGCATGCTAACTCAACAGGCTGACCTAACTTTTTGGTGAGAGATACAACCAATTGTGTTTTATTTTTTTCATCCAAAGGAACAGCAGATTTCACCTGTACTTGCAGTGTTTTTTCAACTTCGGCACGCAGTTGTTCGAACAAGGTATAAATTTCTGGAAGGACGGAAAGACGCTGGTAGCTTGCTAACAGCTTGATAAAATTCCCCCCCTCTTTGCTCAACACTTTTTCACCCAACGCCAATACGATTTCGGCTCGTTTTTCTGTGCTGTACTGTGGATTACTCAACAAGCTGGCAACTGTCGGCTGCTGCACCCATTCTGACAAGGTGCGCAACATCTCAGACCATTGGGCGAGCTGTTGATGTTCCCGCGCATAATCAAATGCAGCCCGTGCGTAGGGGCGCGCCAAACGCGCAGCATTACCAGCGCTTATCATAATTCTGCAACCATTTTATCCAGCAGCTTTTGATGTGCTGCAGGGTCAATATCATGCTGTACAATTTTTTCGGCCATACCCAAAGCCAATACTGAAATCTGGTTTTGCAGTTGGCGCTTGGTGGCTGTGACTTGCTGTTCGATTTCGGCGTATGCGTGAGCGATCAAACGTTCGCTTTCTTTTTTGGCCGCTTGTTTGCCTTCTTCCATGATGTGATCTACACGACTGCGCGCCTGACTGATAATTTGCTCTGCTGTGGCTTTAGCCTCATAAACAATATCAGCAGCTTTGTCGCGAGCGACTTGCAAATCGTGCTCGCCTTTTTGACCGGCAGCCAAACCATCAGCGATTTTTTTCTCGCGCTCTTGCATGGCCTTGGTGATGGGTGGCCAGACATATTTCATGGTGAAAATAACGAACACCGCGAAGGTGATCATTTGACCAAGTAATGTGGCGTTTAGATCCATAAAAATAATCTCAATCTTTTATTTTTAATTATTTTATAACACTTAGAGCCTCGATCCCATGGTTAAAACATTCACGGGATGAGGACCTAGCGGGGGGCGCAACTGAGTGCGGCACTTTTTAACTAACTTGTTTGCCTGCAGCTTTTAGAACTTCAGCCAAGAATGGATTATTAGCAAAGAACAATAATAACCCCAATACGATGGAGATAGCGGCAAATGCGTCGACTAAACCGGCCATTAAAAACATGCGCCCCATTAACATGGGTCCAAGTTCGGGCTGGCGCGCAACACCTTCTAGAAATTTACCGCCTAAAATACCGAAACCGATTGCGGTTCCTAAGGCAGCAAGTCCGATAAAAAGGGCAGCAGCGATAGCAGCCATACCTTGTACGTTAGCAACTGATTGAACTAATTCCATTGTGTCTCCTATTTATGTTGGTTAATCAAAATTAAAGTTAAAGTTAGCAAAAAACGTTAGTGAGAGTCGTGCGCCATACTTATGTATACGATCGTCAACATCATAAAAATAAATGCCTGAATAGTAATAATCAAGATGTGGAAAATAGCCCATACACCACCGACTGTCCATTGAATCCACCAGGGCATGATCGCAATTAAAATAAAGATCAACTCACCCGCAAATAAATTACCAAACAGTCGTAGCGCAAGCGAGAGTGGTTTAACACACTCTTCAATCAATCTAAACACAAAATTAAGGGGAAATAACCAGGGACCAAAGGGGGCGGTTAATGCTTCTTTTGCAAATCCCAGCGGGCCTTTGATTTTAAAATTATAAAAAATAATGAGCAGAAAAACGGTGATGGATAATGCAAACGTCATGTTCACATCAGCAGTAGGCACCGCACGAAAATGCGGCAATCCAAACGCCATCGCGATACGCGGTAATAAATCGACGGGCAACAGATCCATAAAGTTCATCAAGAATACCCAGACAAAAATGGTCAGCGCCAAAGGTGCTACCAACTGGCTTTTGCCATGATAGGTTTCTTTGACAAAGCCTTGCACAAAGTCGACCATCATTTCCACAAAATTTTGTAGACGCCCTGGCACACCCGATGTTGCTTTGCGTGCGGCTAATCTGAAAAAGGTGAGGAAAATAATGCCTAAACCGATAGAAACACCGAGCGTGTCTAAGTGAAAAGTCCAAAAACCATGTGACTGCAGCGTGAAATCATGCGTGTTGAATGCAAGCTGATGCAGGTGATGCTGTATATATTCAGCTGATGTAGGTTGGTTCTGGGTCATGATGTTGTAGAAACTTTTTTAACCCCTATCAATAAAGGAGCCATCCAAAATGCCACTTGCGCAATCATAAACCCGCTTAAACAGGCAATTGGATTGATCGATATAAAGTGGAACGTTAATAAAAATAAAGACACAGTGAGCAATAACTTCAACACTTCACCGATATAAAACATCTTAACAATTTTAGGTGCAGCACTTGCTTTGTAATAGGCCAACCATAAACGTGCAAACAACCATTGCGGGAGCATACACAAAAGACCACCTATGAAAATAGATCGCGCGAAAAATGATCCTTGCAACCATAAACAGCCAATTGTCGCGATGATGATTGCTAGTGTTTGCACTAGAAACCAACGATTTATTTGAGTACGGGTGATGTGCAATGCGGCGCGGGACACGCTTTGTCTCTATATTTGATGATGAGGCGCGAGTTTATACAAATTGCACAGAGGGTGCAAGGCACCGGGCGTGATTTGTATCGGCAATTTAAAAATGTCCTCTTTTGAGCTCGAGTTAAGCAGTCTGAAAAGACGATTTTAGGTTTAAGGAATATTCTGTGGTGAGGGCGCTTGTCCTCGCCCTCCTTGTTGTTGCGCCAGCGCTGCCTGTGCCGCTGCCGCTGCTTGCGCTCTTTGTAGTGCCTCTTCCGCCTCTCGCTGCTGTGCTTGACGCTTACAAGCGCCACCACTCCATCCGCAACATTGGCATAGCCCTGGTGATGTTGGCAGCGGAGAAAGCTGAGAGACAGTACCTGAAGGTTGTGGTGCAACATAGGGTGATAAGTCTCTCGCATCCTGACAATAGGGAGGGACCACAACATCGGGGCTATATGCTGGATTATATGCTCGCGGAGGCTCAAACTGCTGATAGGGTTGAGGCTCTGCTGGTGGTGCTGATGGTGTCAAAGTAGCCTCCCGCCCTGGTTTTGCTTCCGACTGCTCTTTCAGTTCCCTTGTAAACTCGGGAACCACCACAAAACTTGTTTCTGATGCCTGCATTTCTCCTTCTCTTATCCTCTGTATTTGATCAGCTTCTAAAAGAAATCCTTTTCTCCATTCTCTGTCCGATTCTTCTTCCATACCCTTTTCTATGGTGTCGGGCCCCGCCACATTAACCCACTCTGCTTTCACTTTTTCTCCTATTGCTGCTTGTGCTTCTTTCTGCACCCCCTCTCGCGCAGCGTAACCGTCCACATTCGTCCATCCTTCTGTTTCAGATGCTGATCCCAATTGTGATTCTGTTTCTGTTCCTTCTATCTCTGCTGCTATTTCCTGCTCTACCGTGAGCTGATCTGGCCCCAAGACCTGCCAATCTTCTTCTTTAGTTTTTGTTCCGTCTGGAGATTCTATTTGTAGTTCTGATTCTACCGATGTCACTCCTGCCAGTGATGGCGCAGGCGTATCTAGCCAAAACTCTTTTCGCTGTTCGTCAGATCCTAAATCCTCCCAGTCTGATCCTAGCTTTGAATCCATCTCTCGTGAATCTGGCATGGATTGATTATACGACGGTGGTAGTGTTTGTTGCGGTACTACCGAGGGTCCGTCATAGGATGGCGGTGACCCATCTTCATACGGCGCTGATGGCGGTACTATGGCTTCAGCATAAGATGGCGGTTCTGATCTGTCTGTCAACTCTTTTTGTGACGCTTCAGCGCGATGCTTGAGTATTTCCTCTACCATGAAGTCGGACAGATTATCTGTCTGGGATGCTTTATCTGTTTTAGCTGCTTCTGGCGCTGTGGTGGGACTCAACAGTTTGCCGGAAAGATAATCGATAATTCCTGCTAACACAGAAACACCGGCTAACGCAAAGCAAACCATAGCCCCCACGGGCGAGAACGCAAGCAAAAGCGAAACAGCAGCGCCAATCAGAAACATGGAGGAGACATACAAAGAGCCGGCGGAAAATGGATTTTCACGTATCCACTCACGCATAGAAAGTGCCGCGCCACCCACTAACGCAATAGGGCCTAGAATAAGCGCCAAAGCCCAGCCGCCTAGCACTAATGCTAATGCACCCACCAAAAGCGCTGAAGCTATTGTGATCACGGCCTTTTCTTTCTTGGTTAGCGGCTCACCTGAAAGCAATCTAATAGCTAAACCAATGCTCAGAACTGCCAATGCACCAGCAAAAATCAGCGGTAAAGCAAAAGGTAGAACCAATGCTCCCGTCATGACCAATGCGGTGGTAACGCCTGCACCTACAAGGGCGATGAAGCTAAAAATATAAACAGAATTTTTTTGGACCCATTTGAGGGTCTGATAAATACCATAAGCTATTAAGGGTAAAAATCCTGCAGCAGCTGCAATACCGATGAGCGGCAATAGCGCCAGACCAGGGGCAAATAAAAGCAATAAGCCTGCTGTAGCCAAACCAACGATAACAGACCCAACTAACCCTAAAATAATCTTGTCAAGCAGTGATAAAGGTCTTTTTGCGATCAGAAAACCCATGCCAAGCAGCAGCAATGCTGGGAGAGCAAAACCTGCCAGCGCCACACCTACTGGGAAAAATACCAATGCAACACCTATAGTCGCAATCGCCAAGAAGGCGAAAATAGATACAGCATTTTTTCGAATCCAGCGTCCGAGCCTGATCGCCTGCTCCCAAATTTTATTGAAAGCAGCACCGATTGCAAAAACAGCCCCAAAAACCCCCATAATCAGCATGCCGACGGCTAAGGGTGGAAACAGCAGCCCTACTATCAAGGACGCCACCATCATCATAACGCCAATACTTCCTATGATGAGCCGAGGATTTTTTCTGACAAACTCAATGACGTAATTTATCGCGTTTTGAATGGCAAGAAAGGATCCGTATAACAGTAACGGTGCCAACAGCGCGCCCCCAGACAACAGGAGCACACTCCCAAGACCCGCGATGCCGGGCAGAACCAATCCCGCAGCCATGCCGATCGCAAAAACGCCTACAGCCGCTATCGCACCAATGGCGAGCAAAAGAAGGATTTTTTGTTGGGTAGTGCGCTCGCTCCAAGGGGGCTTACCACTAAAAAGGCTGTAAAAGAGATAGGGCAAACAACAGGCAACACCCATACCAAAAAGCGCGATAATCAGTGGCAACGAGACCGCCACTATACCCAATGTGGACAGTACGGCTAATGTACCTACCGAAAGCACAAACAGGATGCCTATCGTCATACCAGCCGATAGGGGATTTTTTGCAGCTTTCATCAGAAGGGATTTAAGACCCGAACCAAGAAACCATAATATGAACGGGGCAGCACAAACCAATGCACCCATCAGTATGGCGGCTGTTCCCGCAGCAAGACCCGGAAATATGAGCAAGGCCAGACCAGGGGCAAACAGCATTAGGCCTATGCCAATCGGAACACTGATCGCCAAGGCGAGGAGTACTTTTTCAGAAAACGGCATGGGCAAGCCAAACTTACCTCTAAGCCATGCACCCAAACCAAAAAACATCAGTAAAGCCACTACCCCTATAGCGAAGGCAATAATCGGCGCTGCGGCGACGCCGACAAGGGGAGCCAGAAAGGGGCCGAGGAAAAAGGCAGCCATGGCGAAGACTGCAAGACCTGCCAGACCAAATAGGGCAGAGAAATTGTTTCTACAAAATCGGGCAAAAGAAATAGCCATTTCAACCAATGTACGGCCCGTTTTAACCAATGTACGACCCAGTTCAACCATTGCTTTGCCGAACCTCTTCACGGCATTAAAAAATACGATACTTGCGTTATATATTGCTTTGCCTGCTGCTACAAAAAACCTAACAGCGCCAATCGCAATAAGCGGAGCGATCGCGATGCCCAGGCCAACGAGAAGAGCAATGGCTGCTGGCGCGGCAAACACAAATCCAGCTAGCAGCGCCACTGCAATACCCAGAATAAAAAAGACCATCATCAGCGCAAATAGGCCATCCTGTGACAATCGAGGCCATTTTCCTTTTTGGGATAAAAAGGGAGGCTCTTCTTCAGGCGCCTCGTAGGCAAGCGGGAGGTCTTCGGGGAATAATGTTTGTCTTACTTCGACCTTTTTCGGTGGAGATGACGTAAACCCCTGTCCAGGCGCGAACCCTGCAGGTGGGAACCCTGAAGGTAAATCAGGTTGCTGCTTGGGTCGTCTGGGCATGTTCAGAGACCCAGCTCCGCCCGCAGCACCACCATCACCACCACCACTTTGGTCCCCTTCACCGTTTGTTTCTCTTGGATCTTTATTCATAGCAATACCTCATACAAAGACTGCGTAGGATGCCTGCATTATCCTAAAATCGGCAGTTAGAACCGTAGCGAAATGGACTAATGTGCTGAATTTAGAGTGTTTTTTGACCAATTTTTGCCGATGGCCGTAGTCATCCCTACGGTGAAGTAAAAATTGGTCAAAAAGCGCGCTAAATTCAGTGCAGTAGGCCATTTTAGTAGGTTCCAACTGCCGAATTTAGGATTATAGCAAGCTATCCTTAAGGATAAATTAAGGGCACCCCTATAAGTTCATAATAACAGCATCTGTCATCTTGTCGGTGTTTACATGGTTTTCATCTGACTCACCAATATCTCTCGTACGATACCCCACTGCCAGTGCCTGATCGACCGCTTTTTCAATGCACGCAGCTTCGGTGTTTAAGCCAAAGGAATGACGCAATAACAGGGCGGCTGACAATATTTGTGCAATAGGATTGGCGATGTTTTTACCCGCGATATCGGGGGCTGATCCACCAGAAGGTTCATACAGACCCAATCCTGATTCACTCAGACTGGCCGAAGGCGATAGACCTAAGCTACCCGGCAATGCGGAAGCGGCGTCTGACAGAATATCGCCAAATAAATTACTGGTCACAATCACATCAAACTGACCGGGATTGAGAAACAGTTGCATAGCGCAGTTATCGACCAACATATGCTCACAGGTGACGTCGGGATATTGTACCGCTATTTCGGAGACTACCTCGCGCCATAATTTAGAAGTATCTAACACATTGGCTTTATCAACCGAGGTAACTTTATTTTTTCGCAGTCGCGCTAATTGAAAACTTCTGCGTGCAACCACTGCGATTTGTTTTTCATTGTATTCTGCGACGTCAGTCGCATGACGTACACCATCCTGTATAAATTGCCGATGCTCACCAAAATAAATATCGCCGACCAATTCACGCACGATGACTAAATCTACGCCGTTTTTTGCGAAGTTTTCTTTGAGAGGAGAAATGTTTTGCAGCACAGGATAAATGCGCGTAGGACGAAGATTCACATTGAGATGTAATGTTTTTCTAAGTGCAAGGATGGAATTTTTTTCGCAGTTTTTCCATTTGGGCAGATGCGCTTCAGTGATGGGGCCGCCAACTGATCCGAATAAAATCGCGTCGGATGTTTCACATAACTGTTGTGTTTCTGCGGGGAAATGCGAGCCATATTGTTCAAACGCTGCGCCACCAATGGTGCCTTCCTCAAATATAAAATCGTGATTACATTTTTCTGCGATTTTTTTTAGTACACGAACGGCTTGTGGTACGACTTCTTGACCGACACCATCACCGGCTAGTACTGCTATTTTTTTTTGCATGGGGGGTCTCATATAGTAACTAGTGTAGTGTATCTCTCATTTTGGGTGGTATGTGGTTCCTGTATCTCGCTCGAATGCAGGCATGACTCGCTCGATCCAAAAACCACAGAGATACGCTGTACTAGCCCGTATACCAACTAGCCCGTCATCCCCCCGCTAGCCGTCAGCCCACTCATTAGCCGTCATCTCCCCGCTAGCCGTCATCCCGTGGATGGTTTGACCACGGGATCCAGGTCAAAAGTGTTATTCTCAAATGATTTAAAAACACTTTTGAACAACGTTTATTACCTGGATCCCGTGGTCAAACCATCCACGGGATGACGGCTAGCCTGGGGATGACCACTAGCAGGGGGATGACCGCTAGCAGGGGGATGACGGCCGTAGGGTGGGGTCTGTTTCTCATATTTTCCACCGTTTTTTAGGTGGATGTGGTACTCACATTGACAAATCTTTTGGCACCTTTCTCAAATGCCGCTATCTGTGATTGATGACTCAGCAAATATTCTAAATCATCCAGCCCATGTAAAAAGCAATGTTTCCTAAAAGGGTCTAGATCAAAATCAATTGCGGGCGAGCCGCCTGGGCTCCCGGCGATGGTTTGCTGCGCTATATCAATATTTAAACGACATCGTCCATCACTTGCTTGCGTCAGTAGTGTTTGTATTTCAGCTTTAGGTAATTGAATGAGCACTAAACCATTTTTACCGCTATTGTTAAAAAAGATATCGCCGAATGAAACAGCAATCACTGCTTGAATCCCTGCTTCTTGTAATGCCCATACCGCATGTTCTCTGGAAGAGCCGCAACCAAAATTTTGTCCTGAAATTAAAATAGTGGCAGCTGCAAATTCTGGTTTGTTAAATACGAAGTTTGGGTCCGATTGTTTTAAGCGAATAAATAAATTTTTGCCATAACCTTCGCGGCTTATGCTGGTTAGGTGTTGTGCTGGAATGATGAGATCGGTGTCTACGTCGTTCATATCCAGTGGAATGGCTAGGCCTGTTACGTTAGTTATTTTTTTCATGATGGGTTTTTTAAAATTAAAAATATTTAGAAAAACGCTTATGACCTGGATCCCGTGGTCAAATCATCCACGGGATGACGGCTAGCCGGGGAATGACGGCTAGCGGGAGGATGAGGAGCTGGCGAACGGGCTGGCGCGGGAGAAGTAATCTTCCCCGCAATCGCGCTTGCAGCAACTGTCGCAGGAGAAGCCAAATGCGTAAAGCTGCCCGTGCCTTGTCTGCCCACAAAATTACGATTGGTAGAACTGATACAACGCTTGCCTGCTGGCACTTTGTCATCGTTCATGCCCAAACACATGGAACAACCTGGCATGCGAAAATCGGCGCCCGCAGCAAAGAAAATTTGATCTAATCCTTCTGCTTGTGCTTGTGCCATCACTGATTCTGATCCGGGCACAATGTAACAGGTGACTCCATCGTGTACTTTTTTTCCATCCAAAATATTCGCCGCAATGCGCAAATCTTCAATACGTCCATTCGTACAAGAGCCTATAAATGCCCACTCAATCGGCGTGTCAGCAATGGCATGACCTTCGTGCAGTTGGATATATGCGAGTGCTTTTTTGGCTAACTCACGTTGCATGGGTTCTAAATTTGCGAGCTTAGGAATTTTTTCATTAAGCGCAATCGCTTGCGCGGGATTCGTCCCCCACGTCACCATCGGTTCTAATGTCGCCACATCCATTATAATTTCTTTATCCCATGCACATCCTGAATCGCTAACCAGTGTATTCCAGTACGCTACAGCTTTATCCCACGCATCGCCCTCAGGCGCATAACGTTTGCCTTTTAAATACGCATAAGTGGTTTCATCTGGCGCAATGAGTCCTGCACGCGCACCACATTCTATGCTCATGTTACAAATTGTCATGCGTTCTTCCATGCTCATCGCAGCAATCGCATCTCCTGCATATTCAATGGCATATCCACTTGCACCGCCAATTCCAATTTCTGCGATCAATTTCATAATCGCATCTTTGGCATAAACACCTTTTTGAAAATGTCCTTTGAACACAACGCGCATGGTTTTAGGTTTATCTAACAATAGACATCCGGTTGCTAGCACATGCGTTAATTCCGAGGTGCCAATACCAAATGCCATTGCACCAAAAGCACCGTGTGTAGAAGTATGTGAATCGCCGCAGACAATCGTCATGCCCGGTTGTGTTGCACCTAACTCAGGACCTACTACATGGACAATGCCTTGATATTGGCTGTCAAAATCAAAAAAAGTAATGTTGTGTTTTTTAGCATTTGTACGCAACAACTCGACTTGTTTTTTTGCAGCAGGATCAAAAATTTCATGCCGATTCACACGTGTGGGAATGCTGTGATCAATGGTGGCTAAACAACGTGCTGGATGGCGCACCGGAATATTGCGCGCCTCCAACGTTTGGAATGCTTGCGCGGAAGTGACTTCATGCAGCAACGTAAAATCAATGGCAAAGACTGCCGGATGTCCCAGCTCTTGCGTGACGACGTGCGCATCCCATATTTTTTCGATTAAGTTTTTCATGGTTTTCTAAACGATCGTTCCGATACGATAATGCTGATGAATATAAGCTTGATTAACTGCGTCTACCAATGCTTTTAAAGCAGACAATTGAATATCTTGATCTTCACCCACACCACTGAAAAATTCTTTTTGCCCATTGCTAATTGTAATTTTACTTTGACCTACCGAACTAATATCAGATGTCACTGACTGACTATGATAGCTTTCAATATGAATTTCCTGCATGTGCTGCTTAATCGCATTATGCAACGCTGCTAAAGCCGAATCCGCACCATCACAGCTGACTTCATGACTATCTGCATGGTTAAAAAATGACCCCATGATTTTCAATACGCTATGCTCACCTTGTTTGGCGTAATCAAATTGCGTAGCCTTAATTGGTTTTCGATAGTACAGATAAGCTTGTAGTAATTCTTGATCGGTAATACCTTTGCGTCGATCGACGTAATAGTCTTTGATGAATTGCGCAATTTTCGCTTTTTCATCTTCTTCACACACGTAACCACATTGTTCAATAATATTTTTGGCGTGATTTCCACCGCTTAATGGGCCGAATAAAAAAGAAATCTCTTTGCCAATCTCGCGCGGATCAAAAGGTTGATAGGCCAGTGGATTTTTAATGATGGCATTGGTATGTCCGCCTGATGAATGGCGCGCCGCATTTTCTCCGGTGATGGGCCAATGCGGTTGTCGGGTTAACATGTAGTGGCCCACAAAATCAGAAATAGTTTGCAGCATGTCTATATTGATCTGTGTAGAAAATACTTTTTCATCTTGGCCTAAAGCGCCAAATTTTTTCAGATACATGACGCATTGCTCCAACGCCACATTACCTGCACGTTCACCCACACCATTAAAACAACCTTCTATTTGTGTTGCGGGGCCAGAAAATACCGCATTCATACTGTTATCAAGTGCTAAACCAAAATCGTTATGGCAGTGCACTGCCCATGCCACTTCTTTATCGGGAAATTCTTGTTGAATCAGTTTTGCATGTTGGTTCATACGCGCCACAAAATAATCTTTTCCTTGCAGTCGACAGGCACCGCCGATGGTGTCGGGACAATTGATGGTCGTCACACCCGCGCTCACTGCTGCGCGGATAACATCTGTTACAAAATCAAAATGCTCACCCATTTTGGAATAACCTTCGGGGCTGAACTGTACTTCCATGCCTTGTTTGAATGCCAAATGACAGAGGCGATATACCTCTTCTATCAGCTGTGATTTATCTTTAGCCTGTTCGCCTAATGAATCATTCATCAGTTGTGGATCGACCGGCAGATAAAGATGAACACGGGCTTTTTTGTGACGCTGCGCTTCTGCTAATGCGTTGATGGTGATTTCTACTTGTTTTTCACGTAGCTGACACAACCCTGCAATGATGGGGCTGTTTTTTTCGCACATTAGTTCATGAGCGATTGTTTCAACAATCATGTAGTCTGTTTTACTGGCTGAGGGAAAGCCTGCTTCTAATATATCGACGCCTGCTTTTGCCGCGAGTTTTGCGTATTCGATATTTTTTTCAAATGGCATGCCGGCGCCGGGGCACTGTTGCCCGTCACGCAGTGTGGTATCGAAAATTTTAATGTGTTGTTTTTTCATATTGATTTTTTAAGTTTGAAAAACGCTTATGAACTGGATCCCGTGGTCAAATCATCCACGGCCGCTTTTCGACATCCCTGTCGATCACGGCATTCTATTCTTCCTGAACGTCCGGATGACGGCTAACGGGTGGATGACGGGCTGGCGTGGGTTTTAATTTTATCTGACTGGCAAATACCAAGGCCATAAAATAAACATAAAAATGACCTTCCGTCGTATCTAACAACCAGGAATTTGCCAGCGACCCTATGGCTATTGCCAACAACGTCCCTTGCGCAATCTGACGCATTTTTGGTGATAACAGATAGCTGTCTTTCCATTGCACAAA
Source organism: Gammaproteobacteria bacterium (assembly GCA_044237955.1). Classification (GTDB taxonomy): domain Bacteria; phylum Pseudomonadota; class Gammaproteobacteria; order JAURND01; family JAURND01; genus JAURND01. The sequence continues at coordinate 2,142 of JBIIEG010000001.1, read as the reverse complement.
AAATAACCATAGCAACAACGCCAAACCAACCACGCCCCACTGCACCAAAATATGCATATATTGGTTGTGTGGATTAGTCGTTTTTAAATTTTCTGGCATTTCAAGACTCGCATATTGTACGGTAAAACTACCTGTTCCTGTGCCAATCAGCGGATGTTTTTTTACCAGCTCAACAGAATGCTTATTAAATTCCGCACGCAATCCCAATGAAGTATTTTTTTCTCCCGTTTGATAAACATGGGCATCATGAACCGATTCTTGCAAACGCGCATTGAATGCGGGCGAAAATAAGTAGGCCATACACAGCATCGCCATGATCGCTATTATAGCGCCAGCTACCCCTTTCCAGCGACGATAACTCCATAACAGCCATACGAATAGTGCGAAAAAAACAAAATAGCCGGAACGGCCGTCAATTGAAAATAGAAAAAATAAGGTGACAATAAAAAGCAGGGCATATAACCATCGGCTTAATTTTTCTTTTGTCTCGAAGAAAAATATACCTGAAAAATAAGCGGCCATAGCCATTAAAAATGAAGTTTGAATACGGTCTTTAAATACTAAGAAGTGTCCGAACTTTTCACCCAGTGTGGGCCAGCTTATTTCTTTGAACAGTCCAGCTGCCAGCATCACGACCATCGCTATAAAAAAAGCATGCAGGGCATAGTTTCGCCATTTTTCTTCTCTGAAAATCGGGACGAAAAAAAGACCCAGCAACAATTTGTCATATTTAATTAAGGCGCTGAATGCTTCTGAAAAAGGGGCGGTTGTATAGCTTATACCAACGAGCATCCAGCCAAATAAAACAACTGATAAAAATAACGCTTTTCGCCCCCAGATAAAGTGAAGATTTTCCAGATATCTACCAGACAAAAGAAAGCATACGGCGCAGGCGATAAAAAGAATATTCGTGAGTGATGTAGAGAGCGGTAGAAAGAAAGCAGTGAGAATCGCGATCCAGCCGTAACTATTTTCTCTTATACGGACGAGGCAGCTCATGACACATCATATTCCATCACCAACGGCGCATGGTCAGAAAATTTTTCTGCTCTGTAAATGTGTGCTGAGCGTACTTTGTCTTTTAAGCCAGGGGTGATGATTTGATAATCGATGCGCCATCCTACGTTGTTATTCCAGGCATTGGCGCGATTTGACCACCAGGTATATTGATCGGGCTCTTGATTCACGACCCTAAAGGCATCAACAAAACCAACCTCGTCGAACAATACATCTAACCAGGCGCGCTCTTCAGGCAAAAACCCGGAATTCTTTTGATTGGTGCGCCAGTTTTTTAGATCGATATTTTTATGTGCAATATTCCAATCACCGCAAATAATAAAATCATGCGGGGCTTTTCTAATTTTTTTTAAGAGCGCCATGTACAGATCCATAAATTCATATTTATGCGCTTGACGTTCATCGCCGCTGGTGCCTGATGGCATGTAGAGAGAAGCGACACTGAAGTGATCAAAATCAGCTTGAATATAGCGGCCTTCTTGATCTGCGATGGGCCAGCCTAATCCTATGCTGATTTTTTTAGGTTTCTGTTTGGCATAAATACCCACGCCGCTGTAACCTTTTTTTTCCGCGTCGTGGAAATAGCAGTGGTAACCCTTGGGTCTGAAAATTTCATCTGGTAAATGTGCTAGCTGCGCGCGGGTTTCTTGTAGGCAGACGACGTCCGCATCTTGTTGTGCGAGCCAGGTGAAAAATCCTTTGCTGGCAGCGGAGCGAATGCCGTTTAGATTGGCGGTGATGATTTTGAGTGTCATGGGAAAACCTTTGTACGCTTATACGCTCTGTCGTTGCGAGCACACCACCACCCTAAAAACCAGGGTGAAAATATAAGCAAAGACCCCCCACGGGATGACGGCCGGAGGGTGGGGTCTTCTCATATATTTCCCACCATCCTCTAGGTGGGTGGTCTCCTAGCAACGACGAGGTGTGATGCCTTATGCCTCTATTTTTTCTAACAAACGTGCCGCTAATTTATTTTTCAATTTAACGTAATGTGGCAATCCATCACGATAGGGCGGATACGATTCTCCTTGAATCAATGGCAACAAATATTCTCTACAAGCATCCGTAATATGAAAACCATCTTTATTTAAAAACTCTGCTGGCATTTTATGTTCGATATTT
>JBIIEG010000020.1:0-9560 GCA_044237955.1 Gammaproteobacteria bacterium | reverse complement strand
CATGAAATATGTTCTCACTATTATTTTAAGCATGGTGTTTGTTTTGGCGAATGCGGCGCACAAAACAACGCATGTGCATCAAACAGAAAAAAAAGAAGAAGCCAATTTGTCGTTTAATTTTAAGGACATTCCGATACGTGATTTGTTGGGATTGCTCGCGCAATACAAGCAAATGAATTTGATTTTAAGCGAATCAGTCCAAGGAGAATTAACTCTTCATCTGGACCATGTCACGTGGCATCAGGCATTGGACAGTGTGTTGAACATGCAAGGATTAGGCATGCGACAAGAAGGCAATATTTTATTGATCGCTCCCGGCGCTGAAATGGTGGAGCGCGAACAGCAGCGTATCGCAGGAGAAGCGCTCCATTCCGCATTTATTGAACTGCATTATGCCAAAGCTGCCGATTTAAGTGCTATTTTACAGAATAAAACGGATAGTCTTTTGTCGACACGTGGGAGTGTGACAGTAGATGAACGTACCAACCAATTATGGATCACAGACACAGCCGATCGCTTATTGCAAATTCATCATTTCTTAAAAGGCGTCGATATCCCTGCAAAACAAGTGCAAATTGGCGCGCGTATTGTGAATGTTGATACATCATCCGTACAAGAGCTTGGTTTAAAATTTGGCACGACAACGAGTCGCGCGGGTGTGAGTGGCGTTGTTGATCAATTAGAAATGGATATGCCGCTGACCATAGAGAATGTAGGTCACTTCACCATCGCCATTGCAAAATTAGGCGAAGGCAATTTATTAGACTTGGAAATATCTGCTTTGGAGAAAGAGGGGAAAGCGCGTACGGTTTCCAGTCCTCAATTAATTACCGCTAATCGTCAGCCAGCCGTAATTGAGTCGGGCCAGGAAATTCCCTATCAAGAAAAAACGTCCAGCGGCGCGACCAATGTGTCTTTTAAAAAAGCGGTATTGAGTTTGAAGGTGACACCAGAAATTACTCCAGAGAATAAAATTTTGCTCACGGTTACTGTCAATCAAGACAAGGTAGACAAATTACAGGTGAATGGTGTTCCAGCCATCAATACGCAACAGGTGCAGTCACAGATTTTATTGAATGATGGCGAGACTATTATTTTGGGCGGCATTTACGAACAGAATAACAGCAACGTTGTGGAGCGTATTCCATTTTGGGGGAGTATTCCTGGCTTAGGTAAACTATTCAGTAATAAAGAATCGCAGGTCGAGCACAAAGAGTTGCTCGTATTTGTAACACCTAAGACAATTAAATAACTGCTAAAAATATCAAAATTTTTTTCATTGCTGAGTACACCGCATACCTAAAAAATGATTAGAAATATTGGCAAAGACCATCACATTCTTGTCATGTAATCGCTGATTTTTACCGTATTGCTACACACAAAATCACAGCTTATGATCGTTTTCCTATTTAACCTAAAATCGGCAGTTAGAACCTACTAAAATGGACTAATGTGCTGAATTTAGAGTGTTTTTTGACCAATTTTTGCCGATGGCCGTAGTCACCCCTACGGTGAGATAAAAATTGGTCAAAAAGCGCACTAAATTCAGCACATTAGTCCATTTTAGTAGGTTCTAACTGCTGAATTTAGGTTTAATCACTTTCTCAATTTTAGGAAGATCAATGCCAATAAAAACCCGGATATTTTGGAGAATTTTTTTAGAAATCATTAAAAAAGATGAATATGCAAATGAAAGTTTAGATTTAAGTGATGAGCCGCTCAACAATGAATCGGTGACGGAGTTTGTGGGTGCGATGAATAGTAATGCTCGGATTAAGCACCTTAAAATCTCCTACGGTTTTATGGGTTGTTGTATCGCGGATATCTTGATTCGTATTTCTCTTACTGCATTGGACATGAGTAGACATGGCCTTTCAAAAAAAGGATTTCAAACGCTGTGCGACTTTCTACCCCATAACAAAAGTTTGGCTGTGCTAAATATCAGTCGTAATCACATTAATGGTGATGGCATGAAAATGTTGGCTAAAGCTTTGGGTGGCGGTCATGTGTCAGACGAGAGAAATAGGATAGAACATTTTGCCTGCAATCGTACGCTGAAAAAAATTGATCTGAGCTACAACCCCATTGGTGATGAAGGTGCTTGTGCTTTGGCCAAAGTGATTCATTCAAATGCCAATCCTCATTTGAATCTCGCCTCTTTAGACATTACAGGCTGTTCTATTTGGAATTATGGTGCCAAAGCACTTCTTGGCGCGATAGCAAAAAATAGTAGTCTTAGAAGACTTGCTATGGATGAGCGTTGTTTGTCCTCTGATGCATCAAAGTCTTTGTTAAAATGTAATGCAACGATTACTGATCTTCAGTTATTTGATCACAGTGCGCAGTGTGTAAAAGCATTGGATGAAGACTTGCTAGCATGGCTTGAAAAAAATAAAGCAAGAGTGGCGTATGAGCTTGTATTCGATAAACCTATTCGGTGGGGTAAAGTGCCATGCATCGGTGATCCTGATTTATCTGGCATGTCCCAAGAAGCACAACTTAGTGCCGCAGATGCTGTTTCTGTCGCGACAGCTGTTGAGGGGTGCACGGCTAAAGGTGGTGCTTTAAAAATTGATTCACATCTTCTTAACATAAGAGAAAGTGATGGTTATTTTCTAAAAGGAGCTGATTTCTCAGGAGCTAGTCTTGTGGGTATGACGTTGGATATTAGGGCTGCTTATGTGTTGGTCACACAAGCGCAAGGTTTATCTGGAGTTTTCAAAAAGGCGTTAGAAAAAGAGGCAGTGGAGAGATTTAAGGCGGCCTATAAAGCGGGACTGAAATGCGCGTATCCCAATCCGCATTATTTTTCCCCTGACGTTTTTTATTGTGGAAAAAGATCAAAAGATCTGACGCTGAAAGATATTATTGAATATGTCGATAGCCGACCAGCTGGTGTGAATTCCAGGAGTAGAGATATTTGTTGTGGACCTAAAAAGCTGAAGCTTAGGTTTTCTCAGGGTATGGCGGCGCTTAATTTTTCTTTAGAGAGAAAACTTATGATGGCAGAGAATCAGGGTCAGATGTCTTCATTGTAATGATGAATATGAAAACGATATTTTTCTAAAGCACTGAGTAATTCCCGCCGCTCTGTTTCTCCAATACGGGCAAGGGGTTTTAAAAAATTGTTTCGTACATTCGTACGCATGAACGGTACGAACAGGCGCAATAGTAGGTTGTCAGGGTGGGGAGTGTTTTGCTTCCCCCTTTAATTCAATAGGTTATATCGCTCGCCCCCTAACACACCCTGCGATTTTTTGCGGGACAAAGCCTTAACAGAAACCAGTGTCTTGAAAGGCGAGCGGTATATAAAAAAATCGCGATTTAACCTAAAATCGGCAGTTAGAACCGTAGCGAAATGGACTAATGTGCTGAATTTAGAGTGTTTTTTGACCAATTTTTGCCGATGGCCGTAGTCACCCCTACGGTGAGGTAAAAATTGGTCAAAAAGCGCGCTAAATTCAGTGCAGTAGGCCATTTTAGTAGGTTCCAACTGCCGAATTTAGGTTTAAAGTGCAAAAGCTATATTTCACGCGACGCGTTAAAACAAGGAAGCAAGGACCGATGTGTTTTTCAGCGGGAATTGCTGTAAAGCACTTGTAAACTGTTGCATCGAACGGACTCTGTGTTAGATAATGAAATACCGCTCTAAAAACAACCCAATCGCTAAAATCCATGCAAAAACTACTAAGAACACTCATCATCGCCGCCTCTTTCTTTACCACCAATTTTGCCCATGCCGTATTGGATTTACAGCTGACACAAGGTATACGCAGCGCTATCCCGATTGCCATCGTGCCTTTTGCAGGACAATCAGACCCACAATCGCCCGATAACGTATCTTCTGTGATCAGTGCCGATCTGCAAAACAGTGGACGCTTTAGCGTTATGAGTAAAAGCGATATTAAACAAACACCCAGCAGTGCAGCAGATGTTGATTTTTCTTACTGGCAAAATCTCAATCAAAGTAATTTAGTCGTGGGTAGTGTGCAATCTGCAGGGAGCGGCCGTTATCGCATCACGTTTCAATTGTTAAATGCTTATCATAACAAGGGAGCAGCTGGTAAAACTTCTTCAGCACCTGCTTGGCAAAGTGCAGTATTGCTCAGCAATACATTTACAGTCGATGCAAGCCAGTTGCGTTCTGTCGCGCATCATATCAGTGATTTAATTTACGAAAATCTCACCGGAGATAAAGGTGTTTTCTCCACTAAGATTGCTTATGTAGTCGCACAACCAGCGCCGGGCGGACGTGGACAATACGCACTGGAAATGTCCGATATGGATGGCTATAACCCCAAGCCATTACTCAAATCAAATCAGCCCATCATGTCGCCTGTCTGGTCACCTAATGGTCAGCGCATTGCTTATGTCTCTTTTGAAGGCGGTGATCCTATTATTTATCTGCAGGATGTTTCTTCGGGTTCGCGTCAAGTGATCAGCAAATTTTCAGGCCTCAATAGTGCGCCTGCTTTTTCACCCGACGGTCAAAGACTGGCGTTGGTTTTAACACGCACGGGTTATCCGAAAATTTTTACGATGGGTATTGGTGGCAGTCAGCTGAAACAAATAACAGATGGCAACTCTATTGATACAGAACCTTTTTGGTCAGCAGATGGTTCGTTGTATTTCACATCCAGTCGTGGCGGCGCACCGCAGATATATAAAACATCCGCTAATGGTGGTGGTAGCGCACAACGTGTGACTTTTCAAAGCAAATACAATGCCAGCGCTTCTCTTTCTCCTGATGGAAAAATGCTGGCTGTCTTGAGCGGCGGCAATAATCAATATAATATCGCGATACAAGACGTTGCTTCAGGACGTTATACTCTCCTCACACAATCAGGTAATGATCAATCACCCAGCATGGCACCTAACGGCAAAATGATTCTGTATGCGACACAAGTCGGTGGACGTGGTGTGTTAGGTATGATTTCTACTGATGGTAAAGTAAAAATAACGTTACCAGCCAGAGGTGGGGACGTACGAGAACCTGCATGGGGGCCTTTCAACAACCGTAAAAATTAAATCACTTTGCAGCAATTCCCGCTGAAAAACACATCGGGCCTTGCTTCCTTGTTTGAACGCGTCGCGCGAAATAAATTCGCACTTGTCGCAGCCGGGAGAATTCAGCCGGTCAGGGGGAAGAACTGCGTCTCTCCCCCCTGACAACCCCTCATTGCCCCTGTTCGTCCAGTTAATGGCTAAAAATGTACGAAACAATTTTTTGGAACCCCCTGCCAGCACTGGGGAAACAGGGCGGCGGGAATTGCTGATCACTTTGTAAAATGAATAACAAAAACTGGAGAAAAAAATGACTCATAGAAAACCCATCATCAAAAATATTTTAATCGCCGCCATGGTGTTGTCCCTTGCAGCTTGTTCTACCACGCGCGGCAAAGGTAGCGGCAGCGATATCGATGGCAATGGTATGGGCGCAGCAGGTGGTGCAGGCGCAGGCGGCGCTTATGCAGAAGGTATCGGTGGCGGCGGCGCAGGTTTTCAACCATCTGCCAATTGCCCTGCACCACAAACAAATGGCAAAACCGAAGCTTATTACTTTGAATACGACAAAAGCACGGTACACCCAGACGACATGAAGCGTCTGCAGTCTTTAGCGAATAGCGTAGGCACAGGTCATATGAAACTGCGCGTTGTGGGCAACACTGATAATCGTGGTAGTCGTGAATACAACATGGCGTTAGGCTGGCGTCGTGCGAATGCTGTTGCTTCTACATTGGAACAATCTGGTGTGAGCAAACAGCAAGTCAACACCAATAGTAATGGCGCAGAAAAACCGATTTCATTCGGTACATCAGAAAATGACTACCAATGTAACCGTCGTGTTGATGTGACAGAAAACTAAAAATCATGCGTTTTTATTCAATAACAACAGCAGCAGTTATGTTGTTAGGTGGAAGTTGGGTCAGTGCACAGGCAGTTGTTGCGCCAGTCATTGACCTCAACGACTTCCCTGATAACGCTGCGTCCTCTTCTTCTCAAGATATATCCGCCACATCGGACACATCAACAGCGTCTGCTGATTCACTCAGCACACGACAAGGATTGCCGATGGAGCAACGCGTGCGGTTGCTGGAGCAGCAAATCAGCAACTTAACGCAAATCAATCTGCCTGCAAAAGTAGATAATCTAGAACAACAGATTCATCAACTCAATGGGCAATTAGAAGAGCAGGCGCATACGATTCAACAGTTGCAGGATCAACTACAAAAATCGGCCAGTAGCAATAATGTCGATGTGCCAGCAACTGCGCCCAAAGCAGTATCTCCTGCACAAGCAGAAAGTGCTGTAAAACCCATTAAATCTGTCACGACCACTACGGTGACTTCTACGGTCTCTCCTAAAGAAAACACGGCAGCAGATAAGACCGCTTCCATCACGCTCGCAGAAACCGCCATTGTACAAAATAAAGCAGCGGCGCCAGAGAGCACAAATGCTGTAAAAAACGAAGGTTCTGCTGAAAAAGCCTATCAGACAGCTTTCGACCTGATGGTTAAAAAACAAACGATGGCAGCAACCACGGCATTTAAAACTTTTCTCAAAAACTATCCCAACAGTGTAGTTTACACACCCAATGCACATTATTGGTTAGGTGAGTTGTATAGCACTGCAGGCGATAAAGCTGCACAAGCCAGCCGAGAATTTACGCTGCTGATACAGCAATATCCTACGCATGCCAAAGTGCCTGACGCTATGCTCAAGCTTGCGATTATTCATGATGATGCAGGTCAGCACGCACAAGCCAAACAGGAACTGCAGAAAGTGATTACACAGTTTCCTGATTCTACCGCCGCGAAATTGGCTAAGATGCGGTTGAAAGGCATGAAGGCTGCTTAAGTCGTGTCACTGTTTGAGGAGAAAACATCAGATGGACAGGGTGTCTATCTTTGTTTGTCATGATAGAAATGCCTGGCATGAATTCCTCCCCCCAATATTTTTCTATCCTAGAAAATGTCTTATTTCCCCCTTAAAAAACCCCTGGTTTTGTATTCAGACTTGAAGATATAAAATCAGTGTCTTCAAGTTGAATGGGTATATATGGAGTTGGGGTTGTTGTAGTACCTGATCGTAAGTAGCTTGTCGTTCCCGCGCAGGCGGGAATCTATCCACATATTGTTTCTATATTGATTTGTGAAAACATACCAGAAAAAATATCGAGCCCTGTTTTTTTAATTATTTTCCTTTATTATTGCTAAATTATGGATGGATTCCCGCCTACGCGGGAACGACAATAAGGGCTCATTCTGGTTAATTTGTTCTTTTCCCATCCAACCTCACCCACTGCTCCTTTTGTGTCACAGGTGCAAAGCGAAACCAAGGTTGGTAAGCGCGCATTACCTGTTCAGCCTGTTCAACTAAAATACCAGACAAAGCTATTTTACCGCCCAAAATAACCAAACTCGCAAAATGCGGTGCTAATTGTATTAAGGGATTTGCCAATATATTGGCGACTAATATATTGGCTTGTATGGGTGGCAACGCTTCTGGCAAAACAGCTTCTATTTCTAATTGATTTCGTTTTGCATTTTCCAACGTTGCTTCCAACGCTTGAGGGTCATTGTCCACTCCCCATACTTTATCAGCACCCAGTTTTAAAGCAGCTAATGCTAAAATGCCTGAGCCGCAACCATAATCAATCACAGTCTCTTTTCCCTTCACCTCTTGCACAAGCCACTCTAAACACAACGCCGTTGTAGGATGTGTGCCTGTACCAAAGGCTAATCCAGGATCCAACAATAAACGTGGTTTGCCATCTTCTATGGGTAGCTGCCAGCTTGGATAAAGCCACAATTTTTCAGCGAATAAAATAGGTTGGAAAGTATCCTGGCACAGTTTTTGCCAATTCTGATCAGCAACTTGCGTGATGTGATAAATGAATTTTTGAGGATGAATCTTTTCTTCTAAGGCGGGAATTAAGGCGTATAAATCAACGTCTAATTCAAATAATGCGTGGATGGTGGTTTGGTGCCAAAGCGGCGTTTCATTGAGTGGTGGCTCAAACAATTCTTCGGCAGTATCTGCTTCTAGGGTAATTGCAACAGCGCCCATGTCAGTGAGCAGATCGCTGAGTGTTTCAACTGTTGAAGAGGGGAGGGAAATGCTGAATTTTTGCCAACTCATTTTAACCCCAGCTTTTTCTCCAGATAATGAATATTCGTTTCTCCTTTAGCAAATTCAGGATCGTGCAAAATATCATGCTGTAGTGGGATGTTGGTTTTAATGCCTTCGATGAGAATTTCTTCCAGCGCATTTTGCATGCGCGCAATCGCAATCTCTCGTGTTTCTCCATAGCTAATGACTTTGCCAATCATCGAGTCATAATAAGGTGGCACACGATAACCACTATAAATATGGGAATCTACGCGTATACCAGGGCCACCGGGTGGATGATATAAAGTGATATTGCCTGGAGACGGAATAAAAGATTTGGGATCTTCCGCATTGATACGACATTCAATCGCATGGCCGCGAATATGAATATCTGCTTGTTTGAAACTCAAAGGCATACCCGATGCAATGCGTAGTTGCTCTTTGACGATATCCACACCGGTGATCATTTCGCTGACAGGGTGTTCTACCTGAATACGCGTATTCATTTCTATAAAATAAAATTCGCCTTTTTCGTAGAGGAATTCAAATGTGCCGGCTCCTCGATAGTGCATTTCCTCACAAGCTTTGACGCAGCGATCGCCGATAAATTTACGTTGTTCTTCGGTGATGCCAGGAGCGGGCGCTTCTTCTAATACTTTTTGATGACGACGTTGCATGGAACAATCACGTTCGCCTAAGTGAATCGCATTACCTTTACCATCACCTAAGATTTGAATTTCTATGTGACGCGGATGTTCCAAAAATTTTTCCATATATACTTTGGGATTGCCAAACGCAGCTTCAGCTTCGGTGCGTGTCATCGCAATGGAATTCAATAAAGTATCTGCACTATAAACCACGCGCATACCACGACCACCACCGCCACCGGCGGCTTTGATAATCACGGGATATCCTATTTTTTCTCCCATCTCCCGATTTTCATTTTCATCATTACCTAAAGCGCCGTTTGAGCCTGGTACGCAAGGAATGCCTGCTTTTTGCATGGCGGCAATGGCGGAGACTTTATTGCCCATCATGGCGATAGCTTCAGCGGTAGGGCCAATAAAAGTGAAACCACTTTTTTCGACTTGTTCTGCGAAGTCTTGGTTTTCTGCTAAAAAACCATAGCCTGGATGTATGGCATCAGCATCGGTGATTTCTGCGGCGCTGATCACGGCGGGGATATTCAGATAGCTGTCGGTTGCATTAGCAGGGCCGATACAAACAGCTTCATCAGCTAAGCGTACATGCATCAAGTCTTGATCAGCGCTGGAATAAACGGCAACGGTTTTGATGCCTAATTCTCGGCAGGCACGGAATATACGAAGCGCAATTTCGCCACGATTGGCAATGAGGACTTTTTTTAGCATGGGTTTTGGTGTGGAAGTTTTAATTCGTCACCCACTAGCCGTCATCCCGTGGACGGTTTAACCACGGGATCCAGGTCA
>JBIIEG010000188.1:0-2523 GCA_044237955.1 Gammaproteobacteria bacterium | reverse complement strand
TACAGAAAAAAAAGACGGGCTACTTATCACAAGCTAATGGATGCTGCAGGCCAGGAGGTTTTTGTATGAAATATTTCCTTAGCTTGACGCCTATGCCCTGACAACCCCTCATTGCCCCTGTTCGTCCAGTTAATGGGTAAAAATGTACGAAACAATTTTTTGGAACCCCGTGCCAGTACTGGGGAAACAGGGCGGCGGGAATTGCTGATGATTTAAAAACGTTTTTGAACAATATTTAATAACCTAGATCCCGTGGTTAAACCGTCCACGGGATGACGGACTGGCCCGACTACTCATGACCACAACCTCTCTTTATTCCCACCCCAAACAAATATCAACCTCTATTTTCCGCGCTTACGATATACGCGGCATTGTGGCGCAATATTTAACAGCCGATGTCGTTCACAGCATTGGTTTGGCGATAGGCAGCGAAGCGCAAGCACGCGACCAGAAACAACTTGTTATCGCAAGAGATGGTCGACTTTCAAGTCCATTGCTGATAGCAGCATTACGCGATGGTCTGCTTGCCAGCGGTTGTGATGTGATTGATATTGGTATGGTGCCCACACCCGTACTTTATTTTGCAACACACTCGCTTCAAACAGACTCTGGCGTGATGCTGACAGGCAGCCATAATCCTGGTGACTATAACGGACTTAAAATTGTTTTAAATGGCTCTGCGTTAGTGGAAAAAGACATTCAAGCACTTTATCAACGCGTTACCTTACGTGATTTTGTATTTGGTGAAGGCACGCTGACACAAAAAGACATATCCGCTGAATATATCGCACGCATTGCGCAAGATGTAAAAATTGCCCGCCCCTTGAAAATAGTGATCGATGCAGGCAGTGGTGTTGCAGGAGAAATTGCGCCTCGCCTTTTTCGTCATCTGGGTTGCGAAGTGATTGAATTATATTGCGAGGTAGATGGAAATTTCCCTCATCATCATCCCGACCCCAGCGATACAAAAAATCTATATGATCTGCAACAAGCTGTTTTGAAACATCGAGCAGATATCGGTTTAGCATTCGATGGTGATGGTGATCGCTTAGGTGTTATCACACACTCAGGTGAAATCATCTGGCCCGATCGACAAATGATGTTATTCGCTTCCGATATTCTTACCCGACAACCGGGAGCAGAAATTATCTTTGATGTAAAATGCACACGAGACTTAGCGCACATCATTCAAAAAGCAGGTGGCAAACCATTGATGTGGAAAACAGGCCACTCGCTCATTAAATCTAAAATGCGTGAAACAGGTGCGCCTTTAGGGGGTGAGATGAGCGGTCATATTTTTTTCAAAGAACGTTGGTATGGATTTGACGATGGGCTATATGCAGGCGCAAGACTATTAGAAATTTTGAGTCACGACAGTCGTGGCAGTGGTGAAATTTTCAAATCTTTTCCTGACAGTGTGAATACACCAGAACTCAAAATTCTGCTTTCCGATGAACGAAAAACCGCGTTTATGGCAGACTTTATACGTGATGTGAAATTCGAGGGTGCCAGTATCAACACCATTGACGGATTGCGCGCTGATTTTGAGTATGGTTGGGGATTGGTGCGTCTTTCTAATACGACGCCTTGTTTGGTATTGCGTTTTGAAGCGGATAATGAAAAAAATCTGGGCAAAATTCAAACGCTATTTCGTGAACGGCTGCTGCAAGTTGATCGCGATCTAGTGCTTCCTTTTTAAGCAGCTGGGAGCAAGCCTTTTTTCAATAAAGGGGTTGCTCCCAGTTGATCACATGATTTTTACATAAGCTGCCTTACGTAATTCAACCGCCCATTTATCGGCTTCTTCCTGAAGCTTTTGTTGATATGCCCTTTGCTTGGCTTCAGTTTCTGTGAGTGCTGGTGTATGACCACGCGCATCTATCAGGCGTAGTAGGTGGATTCCATTCGGCGCTTTAATCGGATCTGTGACATCGCCTGTTTTTAAGCGGCTAACTGCATCAACAAACACGCTCGGTAAATCTTTGAGTGTACGCCACTGTAAATCAATATTTTGTACAGGTGGCTTCACCAGATCTTTAAAATCCGCACCAGCACGTGCTTTTTTGGCCAATTCTCCTGCTTGTTTTGTTGCTTGATCAACCTCATCAGACGTTGCATCTTCTTTAAGAGGAATCAGCAAATCATCTAAACGATATTGCGCCTGATCAGCATTAGGGTTAGAAAATTTCTTTAAGTAAGCTTGAACATCCGCATTGGAAACGTGCACTTTACCGCCCAATGCTTGCTGTTGTACTTGTTGCATCAGCATCTGGTCGTGAATTTGCGTACGGTAGTGAGCAAAATTCATGCCCTGTTTTTCTATCGCGTCTTTTAGTTGGTCAACAGAGAAATGATTTTGTTGTGCGATCTGATTAATAACGCGCTCCACATCTTTGTCAGACACTTTGAGACCAGCACGTTGCGCTACTTGCAGTTGTAACAGCTCGCCAATGGCTTTATCAATGGCTTTTTTCTGCAATGCAGCAGGAGCGGGTAGCGGTTGATTAGTTGCCTGCAATTGTT
>JBIIEG010000189.1:0-2533 GCA_044237955.1 Gammaproteobacteria bacterium | reverse complement strand
GTACAAATTGAAGAAGGCATCGAAGGTCTGGTACACGTCTCTGAAATCGACTGGACCAACAAAAACGTGCATCCCAGCAAACTCTTAAAGCTCAATGATGAAGTTGAAGTCATGGTGCTGGAAATTGATGAACCACGTCGCAGAATTTCTTTGGGTATCAAACAATGCTTGCCTAACCCATGGGATGAATTTGCCAAAACCTATAGCAAAGGCGACCAAGTATCCGGACAAATCAAGTCCATTACCGACTTCGGCTTATTCATTGGCTTAGAAGGCGGCATTGACGGTTTGGTGCACTCCTCTGATCTTTCTTGGAGTGAATCAGGTGAGACATTGATTCGCAAATACAAAAAAGGCGATGAAGTCACCGCTGTTATTCTAGCCATTGATTCCGAACGTGAACGTATCTCACTCGGTGTCAAACAACTTGAAAATGATCCTTTCTCTCACTTCCTAGAAACGCATCCTAAAGGTGAGCCAGTTAAAGGACAAGTACAATCACTGGATGCTAAACGCGCCCTGATTGACTTAGGTGATGGTTTACAAGGTCATTTACGTATTGCTGAAATAAGCGCTGAAGCACAAGTGGGTGACAGTGTTGAAATCTATGTCTCAGGCTTAGATCGCAAGACAGGGATTTTCAACCTCTCCAATAAACCCTCTTCTGAAGAAGCACCTGCCAAAGAACCTCGAAAAAGCGCGAAAAAAGAAGCCCCACAAGATGTCTCCAACACAACTTTAGGAGATTTATTGAGAGAGCATATGGAAGGTAAAGAATAGCTATATACCGCTCGCCTTTCAAAATACTGCTTTCTGTTAAGGCTTTGTCCCGCAAAAAATCGCGGGGTATGTTGGGGGACGATCGGTATAACCTATTGAATTAAAGGGAGAAACAAAACATTTCCCCCTTTAAAAACCCCCTGGTTTTGTTATTCAACGCAAAGATACAAAACCAGTACCTTGACGTTGAATGGGTATAAAACATTTGCTCCTACAGTCATCATCCACTCACTGGCCATCCATGGTTTAAATGTGGGTCATGACACCCGCCCTACGGCCGTCATCCCGTGGATGGAATGTGCGTCATGACACCCCACCCTACGGCCGTCATCCCGTGGATGGTTTGACCACGGGATCCAGGTAATAAACGTTTTTCTAAAGTGTTTTTAAATCATTATTAGAATAACACTTATTACCTGGATCCCGTGGTCAAACCATCCACGGGATGACGCCTAGTGGGTGGATGACGGCTGGAGGGTGGATTACGGCTAGTGGGTGGATGACAGCTAACGAGTCGACGACAGCTGTAGCATGGCTATGCTGCTACAAACTTTCTTACCAGGAACGCCCTACAACAAGGACACATATGAAACTCAAACGCATCATCTCTTATGTTTTGCTATTATTGATATTACTGCTGGGCTTAAGCTTTGCCGCACTCAATGCAGATCCCGTTGAAATCAGTTACTACGTAGGGAAAAGCATGACTCCCCTCTCATTACTACTCGTTTACACCCTCGGTCTGGGTATCTTATTAGGCCTCTTCACCACACTGATTCCCTTATTCAAACTAAAAAGAGAAAATCGCGCACTGAAAAACGCGATCGCAAAAGCTGCGACCACCCCCTCCTCTACTGCCATCTAAAACAACTTATGAGTAGCGACTTCTCTATCAAAACCTGGCTATCTCAACTCAGTCACTCCCTTTCTCGCCCTAAAAACCAACAAGATCTGCTACAAATACTTTCCGAAGCAACCAAACAACAACTGCTGGAACCAGGCGCTTTTAAAATGATCGATGGCGTACTGAAAGTGTATGAAAGACAAGTCCGAGATATCATGATCCCGCGCTCTCAAATGGTCGTGATCGAAGCTGAATCCTCACTCGAACAAATACTCCCTATTCTCATCACTTCTGCTCACTCTCGCTTTCCCGTGATTCAAGAAACCAAAGACGAAGTGATTGGTATGCTCCTGGCAAAAGATCTGCTCCAATACGCATTCAATCATGAACAACCCTTTGATTTACAGCGCTTATTAAGACCCGTCACCTTCATACCCGAAAGCAAACGACTGAATGTCTTGCTGGAAGAATTTCGCTTAAAACGCAATCATCTCGCGATCGTAGCCGATGAATATGGCGGTGTATCCGGCATGCTAACAATTGAAGATGTATTAGAAGAAATCGTCGGTGAAATTGAAGATGAATACGATACCGTAGAAACACAAGACAATATCATCAGCTTAGACGGCAACACCTATCAGGTAAAAGCACTGATCCCTATTCAAGAATTTAATCAGTTTTTTAACACACACCTGAGCGATGAAAATTTTGATACATTGGGTGGTTTAGTCACCATGCACTTAGGACACTTACCCACCCGAGATGAAAGTGTTAGCATCGACGGATTCTTATTTAAGATACTGCACGCCGATAAGCGTAAGATAAGGCTGTTGCAGGTAACCACTGCCTAGTTTCCTCATTGCGAATACATCACCCTCCGGGCGTCATCCGGGCTTCACCCACCCTCCA
>JBIIEG010000187.1:0-2543 GCA_044237955.1 Gammaproteobacteria bacterium | reverse complement strand
AGCGTGGGGATGACGGCTAGCGTGGGGGTGACGGCTAGGCGTGGGGGTGACGGTTAGCGTGGGGATGACAGCTGGTGCGAGGGCTTTTATTGAAACGCACTCTCTAAAATCTCCACCGCTTTCTCTACATCCTGCTCACTTATAATATAAGGCGGCAACAAACGCAGGGTATTTTCTCCCGCCACGTTGATCAATAGACCTTTTTCTCTACAGTCTTCCAAAATAGTTTTTGCATTATCCGTTACTTCCATCCCTACCATCAATCCAACACCACGCACTTCTTTAATCTGTTTTGGATATTTCGCTTGCAGTGATTGCAAGCGTGCTAACAAAAGAACACCCAGCTTCTTAACATGCGATAAGTAATTCTCATTCAATAAAATATTTAATAATGTCAGCGCTGCTTTGCAGGAAACAAGATTACCGCCAAAGGTAGAGCCATGATCGCCTGCTTTAAATCCGCTTGCTGCATTACTCGTCGCGCAAACCGCACCGATTGGCAAACCATTCGCCAAACCTTTAGCTAGCGTAATAATATCGGGTTTTACATCGTAATATTGATAGGCAAATAAATGACCCATGCGTCCTACACCACATTGGACTTCATCAAAAATCAACAAAGCACCTGCTTTGTCGCAAGCGATACGCACTGCTTCTAGAAATGCTTTGGATGCAACATGTATCCCACTCTCCCCTTGAATTGGTTCTAAAATAACAGCGGCGACATTGTCATTAATGGCTGCACAAAAAACATCGGTATCACCCCAATCCAAACATTTAAATCCCATAGGTAAGGGTTCAAAACCTTCTTGTATGCTGGGCTTACCTGTTGCTGTTAGAGCACCCAATGTACGTCCATGAAAAGAATGTGTGGCACTCAAGATTATATTTTTATTTTTTTTGCCCAAATACCACTGATATTTACGTACTAATTTGATGGCAGCTTCATTCGCTTCAGCGCCTGAGTTACAGAAAAAAACTTTATCCAGTCCACCATTCTTTGTTAAACATTCTGCCAGTTCCGCAGCAGGGGAGGTGTAATAAAGGTTTGAAGTATGCAGTAGTGTATTAAGCTGTTCTGTCACGGCTTTTGTGATCGCAGGATGGCAATGGCCTAAAGGTGTGCAGGCAATGCCACTTAAAAAATCTAAATATTTTTTGCCGTTTTCATCCCACACATAAGCGCCTTCTCCGCGTACTAATGTGAGCGGATAGCGGCCGTAGTTGCTGAAAATATGTTGATGTGTTTTTTCGGTTATCATCTTGTCACCATCGTTCCAATGCCTTGGTCGGTGAAAATTTCCAGCAATAAACTATGCTGAATTTTCCCATCTAAAATATGGACACGTTTTACGCCGTTGACGAGTGCATGCACGCAAGCATTCATTTTTGGAATCATGCCGCCAGTGATGCGACCATCTTTTGTCCATTCATTCACAGTTGCTACATCAAGCGATCCAATGCGTGTTTCTGGATTATTTTTATCAGCATACAGCCCATTTACATCGCTGAGTAAAACCAGTTTTTCTGCAGAGATGGCACCTGCAATATTGCTAGCAACTGTGTCAGCATTGATATTATAAGATTGCCCGCTGGTATCTCGACCAATGGGTGAAATGACGGGTAAAAATCCGGCTGTTAATAAAGAAGTGATAAGATGCGTATCGACTTTTTCTACATCGCCCACAAAACCTAAATCATCTGTACTCTCTTTAGGTGCTAATTTTTTAGCCTGTAAAAATGCCGCATCATGACCTGATATACCCACGGCTTTCACACCGTGCTGATTTAATTCTGCGACTAAAGTGGTGTTGATTTTTCCGAGCAAACTCATTTGTACGACTTCTAATGTTTTTTCATCAGTGATGCGTTGTCCATGCGCAAAACGTACGGGTATTTTTAAACGTTCGCACAAGTCTGAAATCTCAGGGCCACCACCGTGAATAATCACGACGCGTATACCGCAAAAATGTAATAGCGCAATATCACGCATCACATTTTTGATATAGGTCGCATCTGTCATGGCAGCACCGCCATATTTGATGACCATGGTTTTGCCGTAGAATTCACGAATGTAGGGAAATGCTTCTACTAAGTTCGCGGCTTTTTCAATGTATTGTTGCATGGGGTACTCCTGAATATTGGTAGATCACTCCCTGGGAGCCCGGGCGGCCCGCCCGCTGTTGTTAAAAAAATGCGGACGGGTCGTCCGCGCTCCCAGAAAAAAACTAGCTTCTATAAGAAGCATTGATTTTCACGTAATCGTATGTGAGGTCACATCCCCAAGCGGTTGCTTTTTCAGAACCCACACCTAAGTTTGTATTAAATACGATTATTTTTTCTTTTAAAATATTACTTGCCTGCGCTTCATCAAAAGCCAAGGGCATACCATTTTTGAATAGCATCAAATCACTCAGCAGCACCGTTAATTTTTCAGGGTTTAATTTAACGCCTGAAGTACCGAGTGCAGATGCGACTCTTCCCCAATTTGCATCTTCTCCAAACACCGCAGATTTGACGAGTGAAGAACGACAAACCGCGCG
>JBIIEG010000186.1:0-2561 GCA_044237955.1 Gammaproteobacteria bacterium | reverse complement strand
AAGTCGTGGCAATTCAGCGCTAAAAGACCTTGTCCCCTTTCCTCCAAAGAAATCATTCGCTTGCGCACACGTGTAGGGATGGTATTTCAGCAGTTTAATTTATGGTTACACAAAACAATATTAGGCAACTTAATTGAAGCACCGATACACGTATTAAAACAAACTAAAGCAGATGCCATAGAGCAAGCGCAAATACTATTAAAAAAAGTAGGCCTGTCTGAAAAATGGGATAAATATCCTGCACAGTTATCGGGTGGACAACAACAAAGAGCTGCGATTGCGCGTGCTTTAATGATGAAACCAGAAATCATGTTATTTGATGAACCGACTTCTGCTTTAGATCCTGAAATGGTGAGTGAGGTACTCAACACCATGCAATCTTTAGCAGCAGAAGGCATGACTATGTTGGTCGCAACACATGAATTAGGTTTTGCGCGTAACGTAGCAACACATGCTATTTTCTTGGATCAAGGTATTATCTTAGAAGAGGGAAATGCCAAAGAAATGTTTGCGTATCCACAAACCACACGCTTCCAGCAGTTTTTAAAAGCAGTACAACGTTATTAGTGCAGCGTCGCACTAATTTTGGCTATTAAGTAGTATTGTCATTCCTGCGAAGGCGGGAACCCATCCACAGCATGGCAGCAAGAGCGTCGATAGGTTCCCGCCTTCGCGGGAATGACAAACCCTTTTTTAGAGCGCAAGTACCACCCAAAATGAGAGATACACTGTACTCAACAAAGGAGAGCATCATGATAAAAAAAATACTGCAAATTGGATTATTTTTTTTGATCAGCATTGTCGGTCAACTGAGTTTAGCAGCATTGCCAGAAACCCTGCATATTGCCACGAGTGCTACCTATGCACCTTTCGAATCTATAAATTCAAGAGGCAAAATAGAAGGATTTGATGTTGATATCGTGAACGCATTATGCAAACAGATGAAAGTGAGTTGCACCATGACCAATCAACCATGGGATGCGCTTATTTCCAGTTTGCAGGTAGGAAAATTTGATGCGCTGATAGGTGCTATGAATATTACGGATACGCGCAAAAAAGAAGTTAACTTTACCGATCCTTATTATATAAATACCGTCAGTTTTGTGGGTGAAACTGACAAAGCTGCTGATCTTTATTCGGTTGGTTTGAAGCATAAAATAGTCGGCGTCCAGCGTGGGAGTACGGCGCAATATCTTCTGCAAGGGCAATATCCTAAAGTTAAGCTTAACACCTATGTTAATCAGCAGGATGCATTTTTAGATTTGATGTCAGGTCGTATAGATATCGTATTGGCTGATACACCTGTTGTGATGAAGTGGATAAAAGAAAATGATGCGCAACAACAAAAATATGCTGTGTTGGTCCAACCCGTTAGTCATATTAAATACCTGGGTCTGGGATACGGTATTGCTTTGAAAAAAGGCAACGCTGAATTATTGGCCGCTTTCAACAAAGCGTTGGCTGAAATTAAAGCAAACGGGGATTATGAAAAAATTGTACGAAAATATTTTTGAAAATCGTCAGCAATAGAAATTGCTTTGATAGCGATCAAACATTTTAACTTAAAATAAAAGGAGAGCCTTATGATAAAAAAAATAGCACAAATAGGGTTGCTTGTTTTAATGAGCATTATGAGTCAGCTCAGTTTGGCAGCGTTACCACAAACCGTACGTGTTGCTACCAATCCTGCTTATCCTCCGTTTGAATCAATAAACTCAAATGGAGAAATAGAAGGGTTTGATATTGATGTCATGAATGCAGTTTGCAGACAGATGAAAGTGACTTGCGCTATCACGGGTCAACCATGGGATAGTCTTATTCCCAGTCTACAGCTAGGAAAATTCGATGCAATCATCAGCGCGATGAATATTACAGATGAACGCAAAAAAGAAGTTGATTTTACGGACGCCTACTATGTCAACACAATGAACTTCTTAGGTGAAACTACTAAAAAAGTAGATATTTCTACTGCTGGTTTAAAAGGAAAAGTGGTGGGTGTGTTGCGAGGAACAACGGCTCAGTATTTTCTGCAAGCAGAATATCCTCAAGTTAAATTGAAGACTTATGCGAATCAATTGGACTCATTTTTAGATTTCACATCGGGTCGTATAGATATCGTATTAGCAGATACGCCCGTTGTGCTCGGATGGTTAAAAGAGAATAACACTGCGAATAAATATGCTGTCTTCGGTGGACCTATTAGCGATATTAAACATGTAGGTCCCGGTTATGGTATTGCTTTGAAAAAAGAAAATAGTGAACTATTAGCTGCTTTCAACAAAGCATTGGCTGAGATCAAAGCAAATGGTGATTACGAAAAAATTATGCGGAAGTATTTTTAGCAACTCAGCAATTCTCGCTGCCCTGTTTCCCCAGTACTGGCGGGAGTTTTAAAAAATTGTTTCGTACATTCGTAGGCATTAACTGGACGAACAGGTGCAATGGCGGGTTGTCAGGGGAAATTGCTGGGTATTGAGCAGTATTGTCATTCCCGCGAAGGCGGGAACCCATCCACAACATGGCAGCAAGAACATGGATAGGTTCCCGCCTTCGCGGGAATG
>JBIIEG010000185.1:0-2581 GCA_044237955.1 Gammaproteobacteria bacterium | reverse complement strand
ACGTTTAATAACCTGGATCCCGTGGTCAAACCATCCACGGGATGACGGCCGTAGGGGGGGGGGATGACGGGTTGGCGGGAATGACAACGTTGGTATCGCCATTTTTATTCACCATCAATAAGCCTCTCCAATCGCTCAGCGTCGATGGGTTTATTTATAAACCCATCAATTTGGGCAGCCAGACAATCATCTTTCACCTCTTCCTCTGCAGTTGCGCTTAACGCAATAATACGGATTTTTTTACCACCGGGACATTGGCGAATCTGGGCAGCCGCTTCAATGCCCGTCATACTATCGCCTAAGTTGATATCCATTAAAATCACATCGTAATTCGCGTCCCCCGCCGCATTAAAAACCATGCTCAATGCCTGTTGCGCATCACTGGCAACATCAAATTGACAGTCCATTTCTCGCAGCATTCTGCTATGTAGTTTTTGTATGAGCGGGTTATCTTCAACCAATAATACGCGGGATTTTGTTGCGTTGATATACGATAATTCAGCGCAATGGGTGGTGTCTGAAGAGGCAGATTTATCGCTGCCAGAGGCTGTTAGCATGTTGACGACATCTACCAAATGTTTTGCTTCTTTTGAAATAATGGTGGCGTAGTTTTTTTGTGTGGGCGTCAGATTTTCTTTAATTAGAAAATGGGTTACACCCAGGATGCCTGTTAATGGTGTTCGTAAGTTGTGACTGAGTGCACTGAGACTGATAGGTATTGTGGTTTCCATGTGTTTACTCCTCATTTAGTTTTGGTTGAAATAAAAAAGCAGGCTTATTTCAAGGAAGGCTAAATAAAACACATTGTCGATAGTCATTAAAAGATACACGAAATCTTGATGAATAGTACTGATAAACTTTATCGATGATTTTTGCTGGTAAAAGTTAATAGGTAAAACTTATGCCTCTAATAAAGCATCAAGCGCTCGTTTGTTAATATTTTTTGCGCGCGTAATGAAATTGCATAGAGCATAAAGATAATCTGGGATAATTCTTGTATCAATTTCCAGAAGCTCTTCCAGTGGAGAAACAGAAATAATACGAATCATGGCTTCTGCGCTATTTAGATATTCATCTATTTTTTCGTTATCATCACGCAGTTTTTCTATTTTGTTTAAATGGTCAATCTGGTTGTCATCGGACATATTTAAAATTCCTTTTTTTGAGATGAGACGTAACTCCCCAGGTAATTTAAAGAGCATATATCTATCATAAGCAAACCTTCAAAAACATGGATGTTTTTGGAGAGTCTACATGGATGTATTCACGACGTGTTTGCGTTGATAGATATATGCTCTTTAAATTACCTGGGGACTTACGATGAGACACAATAAAAGCACATTGTGTTTGTTACTTAAAGATGTCGGAAGTTTCGTGAAAAATGAATGATAAAAGTGATTGGTAAAATACGATGAAGAGGAGTTGGTTTTGGAAATTACGGTATTGCTGTGTTTTTTTAAGCTGTTATCCTCCCCAAGTATGTCCCCCATTATTCATCAACCACACGATAAATTATTCAAGCTCTCCATGGGCGAACTTGCTGTTGCGCATGAATTTTTTACGGCACATCTACCCCCAGCTATTTTAGAAAATCTTGATCTGAACAGTTTAAAACTAGAAAAAGAAAGTTTTATTGATGACGCTTATAAGGGTACAGAAGCGGATGTGGTTTATTCTGCAAAAATAGGTGGGACAACGGCTTATTTGTATTTGTTGTGTGAGGAACAAACAGAGGTTGATCAGTGGTTAGCCTTCCGTTTGTTGGGATATATCATGCGCATTATGGAGCTGCACAAAAAACAGCATCCAGGCGAGCCATTGCCCTTGGTTTATCCGATGGTGGTTTATATAGGTGATGAACAGTGGGATGCACCGCTGGATATTTTTCCTTTGTTTGGTGATTCCGAAGACCTGGCCAGAGAGCTGATGTTTAAGCCTTATCAGTTATTGGACGTACAGCGTATCAGTGATGATGAGTTGCGGAAGCAAATGTTATTTGGTCTGGTTGCTTTTGCGATGAAACATCGAAAAACAGTGGATTTTAAACGATTTGCAAAACAACTAATGCCATGGGCAAATCAAATCGAAGTGGTATATGGTAAGCATGTAAGCTATATCGTGCTAAAATATATTATTGATCGCAGCTCAAAGGGCAATAAAGATATACTGATCCAAGAAGCACAAAATCACTTATCTGAAACATTACAGGGCGACATTATGACTATTGCACAACAGTGGAAAGAAGAAGGACGACAACAAGGCATGCAAGAAGGTATGCAACAGGGCATGCAGCAAGGTATGCAACAAGGAGAGGCTGCTCTATTACAACGCCAACTTCAAAGGCGTTTTGGCGATTTACCTGCTATGTACGCACAGCGCATAGCAGACACAGATGCGCAAACTTTATTAAGTTGGGGTGAAAAAATATTGGATGCGAAGACACTCGAGGATGTTTTTAATTAACCCTCGAATACTGCGATAGCAAACCCAGTCCATTGACCCGCTTACGCACTTCTTCCATAAACCGCGGGCCTGGGTCGTTTTTTTGAGTGTAATAGGATTTATCTTTTTCTTGCCACAG
>JBIIEG010000183.1:0-2625 GCA_044237955.1 Gammaproteobacteria bacterium | reverse complement strand
TTATGGCAGCCGTAGCAGAAGTCGGCACCACATTACCTGTGGTTGTTCGCTTAGAAGGCAATAATGCTGATCTAGGTGCGCAAAAATTAAACAAGAGCGGTTTGAATATCATTGCAGCGAAAAGCTTCACCGATGCAGCGCAGCAAGTAGTTAAAGCCGTTAAACAAGATGCCAGACAAGGGGTGACAGCATGAGTATTTTAATCGACAAAAACACCAAAGTATTGTGTCAGGGTTTTACAGGTAAACAAGGCACATTTCATTCCGAGCAAGCCATTGATTATGGTACGCAAATGGTTGGCGGTATCACCCCCGGCCGTGGTGGTGAGCGTCATTTGGGATTGCCTGTATTTGATACCGTTAAAGAAGCGGTGAACAAAACGGGCGCAAATGCGTCTGTGATTTATGTGCCTGCAGCTTTTTGCAAAGATTCTATTGTTGAAGCAGTCGATGCTGGTATTCCTTTAATTGTCTGCATCACAGAAGGCATTCCTGTATTAGACATGCTGGTGGTAAAAGCCTATTTAGCCGGTAAAAACGTGCGTTTAATTGGTCCTAACTGCCCCGGTGTGATTACGCCTGGACAAGCCAAAATTGGCATTATGCCAGGCTCTATTCATAAGCCAGGCAAAGTCGGCATCGTTTCTCGTTCAGGCACATTGACGTATGAAGCGGTCAAGCAAACAACGGATTTAGGGTATGGCCAAAGCAGTTGTGTCGGTATTGGCGGTGATCCTATTCCTGGCATGAGTTTTATCGACGTGCTTGCGCTTTTCCAGGAAGACCCCCAAACAGAAGCAATTGTCATGGTCGGTGAAATCGGCGGTTCTGGTGAAGAAGAAGCAGCAGAATTCATCAAGAAATACGTGACTAAACCGGTTATCTCTTACATCGCTGGCGTCACAGCCCCTGCGGGTAAACGGATGGGACATGCAGGCGCCATCATTGCAGGCGGTAAAGGCACAGCAGCTGAGAAGTTTGCAGCACTGGAGGCAGCCGGTGTGCATACCGTACGTTCTCCTGCTGATATGGGTAAGAAAGTAGGAGAAGTGATGGGGTGGTGAGTGTGCGCTTAACTCCCAAAGAAATCCAAGTCATATCACAAGCCTTTCGCAAGCACTTCGGCAAAGACGATCACCTTTGGCTATTTGGTTCTCGCGTCGATATGCAAAAGAGAGGCGGTGATATTGATTTGTATGTTGAAACACAAAAAGATTCGGCTGCTGCTGTAAGCAGTAAATTGTCTTTTGTGACGGATATTTGGACGCAAATAGGCGAACAAAAAATAGATGTGGTTCTTCATCTGATGTCGTTTGATTATCACCTCCCCATTTATGATGTTGCCAAAACCGAAGGAGTGCTTCTGGTATGAAACGACCTATCTCATCTTTGTTAAATATTGCAGAAACTCATGTTCGTCGCCTACGCTATGCAATGTCTCAATTAAAAAACAAAGTGCCTGTTTCAAGAGATACGATTGCGAATATGACAGATGAAGAAATGCCTATTTTTGAACTCTACATTAGTCGATTTGCAAAACTGCAAGATTTCATGGGTGCTACGTTATTTGATGCGGTACTAGAAGCAGGTGGTGAACAAATAGATAGAATGACTTTTATCGATAAACTTCATAAATTAGAGAAACTAGAATTGATCCCTGATGCAACAAAATGGAAGGATATGCGTGATCTTCGCAACCATCTTGCACACGAATATCCAGAATATCCTGAGATGACAGCTAAATTTTTTAATCAGGCGTATGACAGCGCTCCTTTTTTACTAGTCTGTTTAGATAACATCTCCCGCTTTTTAAAACGTTAGTCCCACCTCAAAACCCATGCCAAAAAACAAATATAAAAACTATCAAAAGCACGATCCTTATCACGCACGCGAGTTAGAAAAATATCCTGATCCACTGCCAAGTCGCGAATACATCATGCAATACCTCGATGAATTCGGCGAACCGTTGCCTGCTGATACCCTCGTTGCAGCTTTTGGGTTGGAAGATCCTGAACGACAAGAAGCATTGCGCAGACGTTTAATTGCGATGGAGCGACAAGGTCAACTCATTCGCAATCGTCGCGGAAAATATGCGCTGGTCGATCAACTTGAGTTAATCCGTGGACGTGTTACAGGACACAAAGATGGTTTTGGTTTTTTAGTACCCGATGACGGTACGCACGATTTATTTATTTCACCTTATCAAATGCGCTCATTATTTCCCGGCGATATTGTATTGGCTCGCGCAACTGAAGGTTCACGTGGCAAAAGAGAAGCAGTCGTCGTCGAAATTTTAGAACACAGCACGCGACAAGTCGTTGGGCGTTATGTATGCGAAAAAAACATTGCATTTGTACAGCCACACCATAAAGACATCACACAAGACATCGTGATCCCTCAAGGGGAAGCCGGCAAAGCAACCGATGGACAATATGTCGCGGTAGAAATTATTGACCATCCCACAGCACGACGTCAGGCCACAGGTCGTGTGGTTGAAGTGATGGGCGACTATTTGTCACCGGGTATGGAAGTAGAAGTGGCTATTCGCACACACGATATACCCAGTCGCTGGACAGAAGAGCTCGCCAAAGAAATCGTATTGCTCAAACCTGAAGTATTAGAAAAA
>JBIIEG010000181.1:0-2632 GCA_044237955.1 Gammaproteobacteria bacterium | reverse complement strand
AATACGGTTCCCTACCTAACATAACAAGCGTCATCCCGTGGAAGATTTGACCACGGGATCCAGGTCATAAGCGTTTTTCAAAAAAAAAATGTATTACTCTTTGGGAAAAGACTTTTTCTTCCTACGTCTGCGAGTGGTTTTTTTAGGCGCAATATGGGTGATGAGGGGTCCATCTTGTGTTTGCAGATCCGTTAATTTCTGCAAAGTAGATGCCAGTGATGTTTCACCCGCATGCAATCGCAATAACAGAAAATCATAAGCCGCTCTAAAACGTGGATGTGCCAACGCCCAAAGCATGTTGCGATGAATTCTTTTTTCTATTGCACGTTGCAATGACCAGATCTCACGCGCAACACCCATGTGACGTTTCGGAATCGCAACGGTTTTTAATTGTCGAGAAATAGTTTCATTCACCCCGTGTTCAAAAGCCAAATAAGGTTTTTTGCCTTCTTTGATATGTTGCTCTACCTTTGTCTGTATTGCAGGCCACATCAGCACAGCAAATAAAAACGCGGGATTCAAGCTTAAATGTTGGCGAAGACGTTCATCCGTGTTCTCACAACTTTTTGAAATCAGCGCAAGATAATAGGCTTTTTTCTGATCATCAGACAAAACAGCATGCGTTTGCGGAAAAAGTATCTCGAACAACCCATAATGACGCAGCAACTCAAAAGCGCGTTTAGCATGTCCGCAATAAAACAATTTCAATATATCCTCAAACAAACGGGAAGGCGGTACAGCAGCTAACAAAGCGCCCATGGACCAAATAGGCGCTTCAGTTTCTTTGTCTAATACAAAATTTAATTTAGCCGCAAAACGTATCGCGCGTAATATACGTACAGGATCTTCCCGATAACGCACTTCAGGATTTCCTAAAATACGAATACTGCGTTTTTTTAGATCCGCCATACCTTCTGTATAATCGACCACAGAAAAATCAGCGATGTTGTAATACAGCGCATTGATACTAAAATCACGTCGCCAGGCATCTTGTTCCAAATCACCATACACATTATCTCTGACTAATAAACCTGCTTTTGAAAGACGTGCATCGGGATTTTCTTCTTCGGGGTGTGATGCTCTGAATGTGGCTACCTCGATAATTTCCTGACCGAAAAACACATGCACCAATTTAAAACGTCGTCCGATTAAACGAGAGTTTCTAAAAAGCTGTCGCACTTTTTCTGGGAGTGCATCAGTTGCGACATCAAAGTCTTTCGGTCTGCCATCTAGCAATAAATCACGTACGCTGCCGCCTACGAGATAAGCTTCATAACCTGCGTCATGTAATTTATACAACACATTGAGTGCGCTTTTGCTGATATTGGCACGCGAGATATGGTGCTCTGCACGCGTGATGATGCGCGGCAACGACGAAGAGGTGCTAAGGGATTTTTTTCCGCGACGATGAGAGCCTGTTGCAGATTGATGGCTCTGCTTTGATTTGCGAGTGAAAATTTTTTTTAAGAAACGAATAATGATAAAAACTCCTTATATACCCATTCAACTTGAAGATACTGGTTTTGTATCTTCAAGTTCGAATACAAAACCAGGGGCCGCTTTTCGACATCCATGTCGATCACGGCATTCTGTTCATCCTGAACGTCCGGTTTTTAAAGGAGGAAATGTTTTTTTCCCCTTTAATTCAATAGGTTATACCGCTCGCCCCCCAACACACCCCGCGATTTTTTGCGGGACAATACCTTAACGGAAACCAGTATCTTGAAAGGCGAGCAGTATATGCCGCTTGTATGGATAAGGTTGAAATGCTCTAATTAGAGGGTATTCATAGTATCCAGATATGCTCCCTTCGTCTAGTGGCCTAGGACATCGCCCTCTCACGGCGTAAACAGGGGTTCGAGTCCCCTAGGGAGCGCCAAAAATTAGAGCGTGTTTATTCAACTGTGTCAGGTGGCGCTTTCAGGGTCGCACATCCATGTGCTCTCGTTATTCTGTCCTTGATCACAAGCCCTTCAATCGCCACCTGACACAGTTGAATAAACACGCTCAATCCAAAGGAGCAGAGATATTTGTTGTGGTGATGATTCTCTTGCGCTGACGGTCCCCAAAAGTACAGCTGCGCTCAATTTTCCTGTAGAGGATAGACTTCGTAGCGTAGAGCATTACGAAGATGTTGCAGCATTGCTGCTTTGAGCAGTATACGTATCAATCACCTCCATAAAACCCTCCGCATACCGTTCTAGTTTGTGTTGCCCAACCCCAGTGATCGTTGCAAACTCCGCCAGTGTTTCAGGTTTTTTATGGTGTATTTCAATCAGCGTACTATCGTGAAAAATAACATAAGGTGGCACACCTTGCGCACGAGCCAATGCGATGCGTTTGTTTTTCAAGGCTTGCCACAAAATATCATTCACAGCGGGGATGAGCGTTTGTTTGTGTTGCGTCTTGTCTGTGCTCTTAAGCTTTTTCTTCAAGACGGCAGGTTCAGAACGCAAAGAAATGGTTTGTTCGCCGCGTAATAGCGCAGTACTTTTTTCCGTGAGTCGTAAGCTGCCATAACCGCTCATATCAATCGTGAGCAAATTAGCCGCCACGAGTTGGCGATAAATACTTTGCCATTGTAACGAAGTGTATTCCTGCCCAATGCCAAAGGTGGACACTTTGTCATGCT
>JBIIEG010000180.1:0-2682 GCA_044237955.1 Gammaproteobacteria bacterium | reverse complement strand
ATCCAGGTCATAAGTGCTATTCTCAAATGATTTAAAAATATTTTTGAACAACGCTTAATAACCTGGATCCCGTGGTCAAATCATCCGCGGGATGGCGGCCGGAGGGTGGGGTCTTTTCTCATACTTCCCACCATCTTTTAGGTGGGTGGTGTACTCGCAACGACGAGGCAAGTGGCAACCATGAACCAAAAAATCCTCATCATGGCTGCCGGCACAGGCGGTCACATTCTCCCCGCATTATCCGTTGCTAAAGCATTACAAGCATACGATATAGAAATACACTGGTTAGGCACTGAATTTGGTTTAGAACAAAAACTTATCCCACCTACAAAAATTCCTATCCATACCATTAAAATGCGCGGCATACGTGGTAAGGGCATTGTCGGATTACTGATAGCGCCTTTTAGATTGTTGTATGCCGCCTGCCAGGCGATTCACCTCATACGAAAATTAAAGCCCACCACTGTAATAGGATTTGGTGGTTTTGTCACAGCGCCCGGTGGCTTAGCCAGTTGGTTGCTCAGAAAACCACTTATTTTGCATGAACAAAATGCAGTGGCGGGCCTGAGTAATCGCTGCCTTTCTTATTTGGCAACTATCGTTTTTCAAGCCTTTCCTGATACTTTTCCACTGAGTCGTCATGCCATTACTTGTGGTAATCCTGTGCGTGCAGAAATTATTGCACTGCCGTCTCCTGAATTGCGTTTTAAAAATCCAGGTCAACCGCTACGTGTGTTGATTATTGGCGGTAGTTTAGGTGCTGCGGTATTTAACCAAATTATCCCTGAAACATTAGGTGCATTCGCTCTTTCAGAACGTCCCGAAGTCTGGCATTCAACGGGTAAAGGCGCTGCAGAAAAAGTGCAAAATACTTACAACCAATCAGGTATAACAGCACACGTCGTAGAATTTATAGCAGATATGTCCAGAGCTTATGCCTGGGCAGATTTGGTGATTTGTAGGGCGGGTGCTTCGACAATTGCAGAATTAGCAGCAGTGGGTGTGGCGAGTATTTTAATTCCTTATCCGCATGCCGTGGACGATCATCAAACAAAAAATGGTGCGTGGTTGGTGAATGCAGGCGCCGCCATACTTATTCCCCAAAACCAACTTAACCCACAAAAATTAGCGGCATTATTGGTGAAGTTTTCTAGCGATAGACAAGCATTGTTAGATATGGCAATGGCTGCGCGAACTTTAGCAATCACTGATGCAACGCAGAGGATTGTTGAGGCTGTTATTCATACTCAAAAATCCGCACCACCTTCGTCACACCAGAAACGGAGCTAGCAACATCTGCTGCTAAGTCGGCTTGTTTGTGAGTGACAACGCCCATCAAGTAAACCACTTTATTTTCTGTGACTACTTTTATTTGGCTGGAGGTTAAGCCTTTTTCGGCCAGCATTTTGCTTTTAACTTTGGTCGTAATCCAATAGTCACTCGTTTGTACACTGGTGGAAGTGGGTGGCTCAATGCTCACTTCGTTATAAACGCGTTTTAAATTGGGTGTGCTGTTGGCCATTTGGAAAATGCGATCGCGTAATGCTGGGGTTGAAGCCTGACCTGCTACCAAGAGCACGTTATTGAAAGAAGCAATGGTGATATGCGTTTGCGTTCTTAATTCTGCATCATCGTTGATTTGTTTTAGCAAAGTGCTGGACATGTCCCTGTCTTTCGTCATCGTTTTTACGTCACGCCTATCATAAATCAATGCGCCACCAGCGACGGCGCCAGCAGCTACGAGCGCTACAGGCACGCAAGCAGATAAAAAACAGGTAGCTAATAAAACGGGTAAAAAATAGACTCGAATGGATTTTTTCATGGGTGGGTTCTCTCATTAGGAAATAAAGATTGATCTATAAAATCACATAAACAATGAATCACCAATAAATGCACTTCTTGAATGCGGGCTGTGTTTATCGCTGGGACGCGAATTTCTACATCCTGATGTGACAACATTTTTGCAATCTCGCCACCGTCTTTTCCAGTGAGGGCTATAACGTGTAGTTTTTTGGTCAGAGCAACTTGTATTGCTTGCAGTACGTTTTTTGCATGGCCACTCGTAGAAATGGCAAAAAGAACATCGCCAGGCTGACCTAATGCTTGAACTTGTTTAGAAAAAATTTCGTCGTAGGAGTAGTCGTTAGCAATAGATGTGAGTGTGGAAGTATCAGTGGTTAATGCAATGGCTGCAAGCGGGGGGCGTTCTTTTTCAAAACGATTTAATAACTCTGCGGAAAAATGTTGCGCATCGGCAGCTGATCCACCATTGCCACAACTTAAAATTTTATGCCCATCGCGCAATGCTTGTGCCATCAATTCTCCTGCTCGCGCAATAGAGGAGGGCAGCAGTTTGAGCGCTTGCTCTTTGGTGTCTATGCTGTTTTGAAAGTGTTGTTTTATGCGGTCTGTGGGAGTCATGTTGAGTGTGTTTAAGTGTAATTGTAAATAACATTGTCATTGTATAGACAATGGGTTCCCGCATTCGCGGGGATGACAAAATCCGCGCCGTGAGCATTGCCTGTAATTTTAATATTCTACCTCAAACGCATCTTTGATCCACTCAATATCCAGTTCTT
This sequence comes from Gammaproteobacteria bacterium, assembly GCA_044237955.1. GTDB lineage: Bacteria > Pseudomonadota > Gammaproteobacteria > JAURND01 > JAURND01 > JAURND01. The sequence goes on along the minus strand of JBIIEG010000180.1, from coordinate 103 downwards.
CGCCACGCGGCATCATGGAGATCACATCAAATCGACATGCCATAGAAACGGATTTATATTGGATATAATGCGTTGCTGCTTTAATGAGTTTTTGTTGTTTGTG
>JBIIEG010000017.1:0-10095 GCA_044237955.1 Gammaproteobacteria bacterium | reverse complement strand
CTTAGATGAGACAGCTGAACAAGCGCTCAGACAAATAGGTGAATGCGGCTATGAGACTGAGCTGCGGCAGAAGAATATTCAGACAATTTTAAAAGTAGGCCTTGCCTTCAAGGGTAAAGAAGTCGCGATGGCATTCATGGCATCGCCTCAGAATTAGGATTTTAAACCATGCTGAGCGGGTTCTGTTCCAAAGTTTAAGTGCGTTACAGCAATTCCCGCTGAGAAACACATCGGGCCTTGCTTAACTTAGCTGAAGAACTGGGTAATGTATCAAAAGCCTGCAAAGTAATGGGCTTAAAACCAATCGTATCTGTGAGCGATTACAAGCTTTTTAGCGCTATGTTAACTCCATACATCTTGTATCAAATCTTACAGCAACATTCTCCCCTCTCATCCTATTGGGTAGCGTATAGCGGCGGTTTAGATTCGCATGTTTTACTCCATGCCCTCGTAAAATTACGCGCTGACCATCCCATGTTCAACTTACAGGCAATTCACGTTCATCATGGCTTAAGCTCTCATGCAGATACTTGGGCTGTCCATTGTCAGCAAATATGTGATGATCTGGATGTGAAATTAACCATCCATCATATCGATTCAAAATCTTATAACGAGCAAGGTAGTACAGAAGAAATAGCGCGCCATTATCGCTATCAATTTTTTTCAGACAGCTTGCCAGAAGGGGAGTGCTTATTAACCGCTCATCACCGTAACGATCAGGCGGAAACTGTATTATTCAGATTGTTAAGAGGCTCAGGGCTCAACGGTTTGTCTGCTATGGCATCGCAGAGACCCTTAGGAAAAGGGCTGCTTTTAAGGCCACTTTTAACGATTTCACGCGCTGATTTAGAAGTTTATGCCAATCACGAAAAATTACACTGGATAGAGGATGAGAGCAATCTACACACATACATAGATCGTAATTATTTACGCCACTGTATTTTTCCTTTGTTAACAGTACGTTGGCCGCGTGCAGCAGAGGCTCTATCTCGAACAGCAACTCATGCGCAAGAAGCAAATCAGTTGTTAGAGGAAATGGCGTGTGAGGATATACAAAAAGTAAGAGGCGCAGTAGAAAACACTTTATCGCTGTCGGCATTGAAAAAATATCATCATCCAAGACAAAAAAATATCATACGTTTTTGGCTTAAAAATAGGGGTTTTTCTCTGCCCTCTACTAAAAAGCTTAATCAGTTATTGCATGATTGTCTGGATGCAAAAGAAGATGCGATGCCATTGTTGACGTGGGAGGGTGTTGAAGTGCGGTGTTTTGATGGTGATTTATATGCGATACCACCGCTTTCACCGCATGATGCCAAAGCAGTTATTCCTTGGGATATGCAGGCACTGTTGTTGTTAGAAAACATTGGATGGATGCGTGCTACAGAAGTAAGCGATTCTTCTGCCTTCAATACAAACACTATTGATCTGCCTCAAGATAAAAAAATCACGGTTCGTTTTCGCCAGGGGGGAGAAATAGTTCATCCTGCAGGACGTGTTGGTTCTCATCCACTTAAAAAACTATTTCAGGAATGGGGTGTGCCGCCTTGGATGAGAGACAGAATCCCATTGCTCTATTGCGATAATGAGTTAGCTATGGTGGTCGGTTATGCTGTGGCAGGCAAATATACGGGTACTTCACATAGACGTGGCAGAGCGGTGATGCTAGAATTTTTTCCCGGGTTAATCGGGTTAACACGGGACACACAATGACACGTTATATTTTCATCACCGGCGGTGTTGTTTCTTCTTTAGGGAAGGGCATAACCTCCGCCTCTTTAGGCGCTTTGTTAGAAGCGCGCGGTTTCAAAGTCACTTTTATTAAGCTAGATCCGTACATCAATGTCGATCCTGGCACCATGAGTCCTTTTCAGCATGGTGAAGTTTTTGTTACGACAGATGGTGCTGAAACGGATTTAGATCTGGGACATTACGAGCGCTTTGTACGCGCCACGATGTCCAAGCGCAGCAATTTCACCACAGGCAGGGTATATGCAGACGTTATCCAAAAAGAACGTCGTGGTGATTACTTGGGCGCAACCGTTCAAGTCATTCCGCATATTACCGACGAAATCAAACACAAAATCAAACAAGGTGCCGAAGGTGCTGATATTGCACTGGTTGAGATTGGTGGCACTGTGGGTGATATTGAATCCCTGCCATTCCTCGAAGCGATTCGTCAGATGCGTATCGAGCTGGGGACACGCCAGACTTTATTTTTACATCTCACCTTAGTGCCTTATTTACCGATTGCAGGCGAAACCAAAACCAAACCTACACAACACTCCGCAAAAGAACTGCGTTCCATCGGTATACAACCTGATATGTTGCTCTGTCGTTCTGAAAAAGTTTTGCGCGCAGAAGACAGGGGGAAAATTGCGCTTTTTACCAACGTGGAAATGCGTGCTGTGATTTCTCTGCCTGATATCAGTCCTATTTATAAAATACCACTGTGGCTTTCTGAGCAAGAAGTCGATCAAATTGTGATGGAAAAGTTGGGCGTAGAGCATGAGCGTCAACAAACGGATCTGACTGAGTGGCAGCATGTGGTGGATGCCTATGAACATCCTACGGGTACTGTGCAGATTGGTTTGGTGGGTAAATACACGAATTTAACGGACTCTTATAAATCGCTTTCAGAAGCGTTGCAGCATGCGGGCTTACAAACGCGTACGCGTGTGGTGGTGAAATATCTGGATGCTGTTGAGATTGAGCAGCAGGGGGTAGGGATCCTCCAAGGCATGGATGCTATTTTGGTACCCGGTGGCTTTGGTCAACGCGGGATTGAAGGCAAAGTGTTAGCAGCACAATTTGCGCGAGAAAAAAAAATACCATATCTCGGTATTTGTTTAGGGATGCAAATTGCGATTATTGAATATGCAAGACACGTAGTGGGTTTGAAAGATGCCAACAGTACAGAATTTGACGCACAAACAACGCATCCTGTGATTGCATTGGTGACGGAATGGGCAGGCCTGGATGGCAAAATTGAACAGCGTCAGGCCGGTGTTGATATGGGTGGTACCATGCGCTTGGGTGCACAGGTTTGTCATTTGGCTGCGGGTTCTTTAGTGAGTACTCTGTACGGTAAAGAACAGATTTTAGAGCGCCATCGTCATCGTTATGAAGTGAATAATGCGTTTATTGAAGCGCTAGAAGCAAAAGGCCTTAAAGTGTCTGGTTATTCTGAAGGCTTAAAGTTAGTTGAGATGATTGAACTGCCTGATCATCCTTGGTTTGTTGGGTGTCAGTTTCATCCTGAGTTTACTTCTACGCCGCGCGATGGGCATCCGTTGTTTACGGGGTTCATACAAGCTGCGAGAACCAATCAGAAAACGTTGCAGGTGCAAGAGGCGCAGAAGATATAGAATGCGTCATTCTACACTGTTATTCTGCACCAGGCCGTTATCCCCCGCGCCAGCCCGTCATCCCGTGGACGATTTAACTACGGGATCCAGGTCATAAGCGTTATTCTAAAAATGATTTAAAAACATTTTTGAACAACGTTTAATAACCTGGATCCCGTGGTTAAATCGTCCACGGGATGACGGCTAATGGGTGGGATGACGGCCGGAGGGTGGGATGGCGAGAGAGAACTTAGGAGATTATTCGTGAAAATAGGCAATTTTGAAATCGGTCAGCACAAACCATTTTTCCTCATCGCAGGTCCCTGCGTGATCGAAAGTGAATCGTTGGCACTAGACACCGCATGGGAACTCAAAGAAATCACCGAGGCACTCGACATCCCATTTATCTATAAATCCTCTTTTGATAAAGCCAATCGCTCATCCCACAAAAGCTTTAGAGGAGTGGGTATCGAAAAAGGCCTGCAAATACTGTCTAAAGTACGCGAAACTGTCGGCATACCCGTACTCACCGATGTGCATGAAGACACCCCACTGCAAGAAGTCGCCTCTGTCGTCGATGTACTCCAAACACCTGCCTTACTCTGCCGACAAACCAACTTTATTCAAAACGTAGCAGCTTGCGGCAAACCCGTGAATATCAAAAAAGGTCAGTTTTTATCTCCCTGGGAAATGAAAAACGTCGTTGAAAAAGCACATGCAACGGGGAATCAACAAATCATGGTATGCGAGCGCGGATTTTCATTTGGCTATAACAACCTGGTAACCGATATGCGTTCTTTGGTCATCATGCGTGACACAGGTGCTCCTGTTGTTTTTGATGCCACCCATTCCGTGCAATTGCCAGGTGGCCAAGGAGATGTTTCTGGCGGACAACGTGAATTTATACCTGCGCTCGCACGTGCTGCCATCGCTGTAGGGATAGCAGGTCTTTTTATGGAAACACATCCCAATCCTGACAAAGCACTCAGCGATGGACCCAACTCCTGGCCACTCTCTAAAATGAAGCACTTGCTCTCTTTGCTTAAAAGAATAGATGAAGTTGCTAAGCAAGAGGCATTGGTAGCATGAGCATGTCTTCAACGCCAATAAAAACAGCTGAAAAATACTTTGGTACCGATGGCATTCGCGGAAAAGTCGGCGCGTCCCTGATTAACCCCGAGTTTATGCTCAAGTTAGGTTGGGCGGCAGGCAATGTATTAGCACGTGGCAATGGAGGCGGCAAAGTATTGATTGGCAAAGACACCCGTATCTCAGGCTATATGTTGGAATCAGCCCTGGAAGCAGGTCTGTCAGCGGCAGGCATCAATATCCATTTGTTAGGCCCGATGCCGACACCAGGCATCGCCTATCTCACCCGTACTTTTAGGGCACAAGCAGGCATTGTCATCAGCGCTTCGCATAATGTTTATTCCGATAATGGCATTAAGTTTTTCTCTATTGATGGTACAAAAATACCCATCACCATCGAACAAGCCATTGAGCAGCAGTTAGAACAGCCCATGGTCACGGTTGATTCCTCTAAATTAGGGAAGGCAATACGTGTGAACGATGCAGCGGGACGCTACATTGAATTCTGCAAAAGCACTTTTCCCACCAGTTTAAGCCTTTCGGGTTTGAAGATTGTGATCGACTGCGCACAAGGCGCCACTTATTACGTAGCGCCACATGTGTTTCGTGAACTGGGTGCTAAGGTGATCGCGATTGGTACGCATCCTGATGGCTTAAATATCAATGCTGAATGTGGTTCTACGCATCCTGAATTACTACAGAGTAGGGTGGTGAGCGAAGGTGCAGATCTGGGTATTGCGTTTGATGGTGATGGCGACCGTGTGATCATGGTGGATCATCGCGGTGAGATTGTGGATGGTGATGAATTGCTGTTTATCATGGCACGCGATTACAAACAAAAAGGCCAATTGGTAGGTGGTATCGTTGGCACGATCATGAGTAACTTTGGATTTGAGCGCGCGATGAAAGAGCTATCTATCGATTTTATACGCACGCAAGTGGGCGATCGTCATGTAATGGAAGCGTTGAAAAAATTAGGTTGGTTGTTGGGTGGTGAAGCGTCGGGACATATTGTGAACCTGGGGTTAACCACAACAGGGGATGGCATTGTATCTTCATTGCAAGTATTGCGCGTGATGTGTGAAAAAGGTGAGCGTTTGCAAGCGCTGAAATCTGGTATGGAAAAATTGCCACATGTGCTCATCAATGTGTCTGTCGCACATCCATTTTCTGTAGAAAAAGAACCCAGCGTACAGTTAGCTGTGCAACAGATAGAAAAAAAATTAGGCAATACAGGGCGTGTGTTACTGCGGGCTTCGGGTACCGAGCCTGTTATTCGGGTGATGGTGGAAGGCACAGATGCAGAAAAAGTGAATACGCTGGCGAAAGAGTTAGCAGAGATAGTTGGAAGTCATTAAAAAGATAAACAGGAACACAAAAACATGCGCAAACCCTTAATCGCGGGTAACTGGAAAATGAATGGCACACGCAACAGTGTGGAGGCCTTATTGACGGCAATCAAAGCAGGTGCCAACGCACTTTCTAAAGTTGATTTAGCCGTATTTCCACCGGCTATTTTCTTAGAACAGACCGAACGTTTATTGACGGGTACGCCAGTAACATGGGGCGGACAGAATGTTTATCACGAACCCTTTGGCGCCTTTACGGGAGAGCTTTCAAGCGGTATGCTATGTGACTTCGGTTGTCGTTATGTACTCGTGGGTCACTCTGAGAGACGTCAGCTGTTCGGTGAGACAGATGAAGCTGTAGCGCTGAAATACCAGATGGCATTACACACAGGTTTGACACCTGTTGTTTGTATCGGAGAAACACTGGAGGAGCGCAATAACCACCTAACCTATAAAGTGTTACAAAATCAGTTGGCTGCCCTTTTTTCAAGTTCTGATGAAACAGATCATTTGCATCAATTGGTTATTGCCTACGAGCCAGTATGGGCAATAGGTACGGGATTGACTGCCCATCCGCAAATAGCGCAGGAAGTACATGCACAAATCCGTGAATGGGTTGCCGAATATGATCAAAAGGCTGCCAAGAAATTGCGCATTTTATACGGCGGCAGTCTCAAAAAAGATAACGCAGCCAGCCTTTTTGCCATGCCGGATATTGATGGCGGCTTGATCGGTGGGGCTTCATTGAACGCAACAGAATTTTTGGATATCGCACGTTTATGCAACAGTTAATTACAACATTACATATTGTTATCGCAGTACTCCTCGTTATTTTGGTGCTGATTCAACGTGGCAAAGGTTCCGAAATGGGTGCAGGTTTTGGTGCAGGCGCATCGGGTACCATGTTCGGCAGCCAAGGCGCTACACCATTTTTGGTCAAATTAACCGCCGGCTTAGCGCTATTATTTTTTGTTAGCAGTGGCGTACTGAGTTTTATCGTAGGTCGTCATGCGGCACAGTCAGCTGAAGGATTACCGTTTGCAACAGCACCTATGAAGACAGTACAGCCTATTCCTGTTTCACCTGAAGTACAGCAGAATGAAGCAGCACCAGCTGTTGTGGCGCCTGCACCAGTAGCAGAAACACCCGTTGTGAAACCAGCACATAAAAAAGAGCCAGTTAAAAAAACATAAAGATAGCCCTCTCCCCCGTGACCAAAATCACACGGGGGAGAGGGAAATGAATTTAACGCCGAGGTGGTGAAATTGGTATACACGCTGCTTTGAGGGGGCAGTGGCGAAAGCCATGTCGGTTCGAGTCCGATCCTCGGCACCACACTTTATAATCCTCATCCTCGACAACCCATGCTACAAAACTACTTCCCAGTCCTCATCTTCATGGGCATTGCCATTTTTTTTGGCGTAGCACCCATGCTCGTCGGTGCTATTTTAGGCCCTCATAAACCCAATTCTGCTAAAAACGCCAGCTATGAGTGTGGTTTTGAACCCTTCGCTGATGCGCGCATGCCTTTCGATGTACGTTTTTATTTGGTCGCCATCCTCTTTATCATCTTCGATTTGGAAACAGCTTTCTTATTCCCCTGGGCAGTTTCCTTGCGAGAGATTGGTGCTTTTGGTTTTTATGCGATGCTGATTTTTTTGAGTTTTTTAGTGGTCGGCTTTATTTATGAGTGGAAAAAAGGTGCATTAGAATGGGAGTAGCGCTCGTAAAACCTGAATACGAACACATTATAGAAGCGGAGTATCCCGGCTTTTTTATCAGCTCTTTAGATAAATTAGTCAACTGGGCACACGCCGGTTCCTTGTGGCCCATGAGTTTTGGCTTGGCGTGTTGTGCTGTAGAAATGATGCACTCAGCCGCTTCTCGCTATGACTTAGATCGTTTTGGCGCAGGTCTTTTTCGCCCAAGTCCAAGACAATCAGACGTGATGGTGGTCGCAGGCACACTGTGCAACAAAATGGCACCCGCCTTACGTCAGGTGTATGATCAAATGCCAGACCCCAAGTGGGTAATCTCCATGGGTTCTTGTGCGAATGGCGGAGGGTATTACCACTACGCCTATTCTGTCGTACGCGGCTGTGATCGTATCGTACCCGTTGATATCTATGTTCCAGGCTGCCCACCCACCGCTGAAGCATTAGTGTATGGCGTGATCCAATTACAAAATAAAATTAAGAGACGCAGTGTGATAGATAGAACGTAATTCTCCAGGTATTTGAAGACCATGGGTCTAGCATAAGCAAACACGTCGTGAATACATCCATGTAGACTCTCCAAAAACATCCATGTTTTTGAAGGTTTGCTTATGCTAGACCCATGGTCTTTAAATACCTGGAGAGTCGCGAGAATTTAAGAGATGAGATAGAACATGACTGATATCACCGCTTTAACCGAACAAATTCAACAACGCTTCGGCGAACAAATTACTTATAGCGCTATTGCACAAGGTCAACTCACACTCGAAGTTTCTGCTGTTCACGCACATGCACTTTTTTTAGCACTACGTGATGAATCCCATTTTCAATTTAATCAACTCATCGATGTCTGTGGTATTGATTATTTACGTCATGGTATCTCCGAATGGGAAACCGAAAAAACCACATCAACTGGCTTCAGCCGCGCGGTTGATCGTTCAGGTGCAGAAAAAATAAAACCCTGGACTAAGCCACGTTTTGCCGCTGTCTATCATTTACTTTCTCTCGTTCATAATCACCGTATACGTCTGCGTGTATTTGCAGAAGGTGAACCACCTACGGTTGATTCCGTTGTTGATATTTGGCCTTCTGCCAATTGGTTTGAACGAGAAGCGTTCGATCTATTTGGTATTGTATTTAAAGAACATCCTGATTTGAGGCGTATTTTGACAGACTATGGTTTTGTCGGTCACCCCTTCCGCAAAGATTTCCCGTTAATAGGGCAAGTAGAAATGCGTTATGACGCAACCCTACAGCGTTGTATTTATGAACCTGTGAGCATACAACCGCGTACATTAGTGCCGAAAGTTATACGCACGGATGCCAGATACATAAGACCCAACTAATATGGCTGAAATCCTCAACTACACATTCAACTTTGGCCCGCAGCATCCCGCGGCACACGGTGTATTACGTCTGATTCTTGAAGTCGACGGAGAAACGATTGTACGCGCCGATCCACACGTTGGTTTATTACATAGAGCCACTGAAAAACTCGCAGAAAGTAAGCCTTATAACCAAACCATTGGATACATGGATCGTCTTGATTATGTATCCATGATGTGTAACGAACACGGTTATGTCTTAGCACTGGAAAAATTATTAGGTGTGACACCACCGGTGCGTGCGCAATACATCCGCGTGATGTTCGATGAAATCACACGCATCATGAATCATTTATTATGGTTAGGTGCGCATGCTTTAGATCTAGGTGCAATGACTGTATTTCTCTATTGCTTCAGAGAAAGAGAAGACTTAATGGATTGTTATGAAGCTGTCTCAGGCGCACGCATGCACGCAACTTATTATCGCCCTGGCGGTGTCTATCGAGATTTACCGAACAAAATGCCGTGCTATCAGACTTCTACTTTGCGAACACCGAGCGAGGTGGAGGCACTCAATGCAAATCGTCAAGGTTCCTTATTAGATTTTATCTGGGATTTCACAACGCGATTTCCAAAAATAGCCGATGAATATGAATCCTTATTAACCGATAATCGTATCTGGCGACAACGTACGGTGAATATTGGCATTGTATCCCCGGAGCGCGCAATTGCTTTGGGTTTCACAGGTCCTATGTTACGCGGTTCAGGTGTGGCTTGGGATTTGCGTAAAAAACAGCCCTATGAAGTATATGACCAGTTAGATTTTGATATTCCTGTGGGTAAAACAGGCGACTGCTTTGATCGTTATTTAGTGCGTATGGAAGAAATGCGTCAATCGAATCGCATTATTCGTCAATGTGTAGCGTGGCTGCAAAAAAATCCAGGCCCTGTGATGATCGACGATCCAAAAATTGTGCCGCCTAAACGTGCTACGATGAAAAAAGATATGGAGGCGTTGATTCATCACTTTAAATTATTCACGGAAGGATATTGCATACCAGCAGGTGAGGCATATGCAGCCGTAGAACACCCTAAAGGTGAATTTGGGGTTTACTTAGTCTCAGATGGTGCGAACAAACCCTATCGCATGAAAGTACGTCCTGCAGGTTTTCCGCATTTAGCCGCGCTAGAAGAATTGTGCAAAGGACACATGATTGCAGACGTGGTCGCAATTTTATCGAGCATGGATATTGTGTTTGGGGAGATTGAT
>JBIIEG010000178.1:0-2714 GCA_044237955.1 Gammaproteobacteria bacterium | reverse complement strand
CGCAATGCTTTTATTCCTCCTTCTGCGAAATCAACGACACATCCCACTTCTACCAAAATAGCTGCTGCTGCGTCCATGGCTATTTTTGAATCTTCTACCAATAAAACGTAGGGCCTGATGTTGTTTTTTGTCATATAAAACCTCCCTGTATTTGGAAATCTTGATCGTATGCAAGTTGCTTAATTGTGACTTTAAATCTATTACTTATTAAAAAAGAAGTACAGAAAATTTTGTGTATCCGCGCCATGGCCCCCTCGTCGTTGCGAGCGTTTTTTGCGAAGCAATCCAGAAGAAAACATAAATAAATACGACGAGGTGGGTGGCTGGTCTTTAAACCTAAATTCGGCACATTAGTCCATTTCACTACGGTTCTAACTACCGATTTTAGGTTAAATGACGATGTAAAGAGCCCTACCCCGTTCGCTTTACAAAAAAAAATCTTATATACTGATTTTAAGAGCACTCTACAGCAAAAACCCCTTCTAAATAGTTTTAATCTTATGGATGACAGTTTCGTATTTTTTCTATTTTTAATTTTCACTGGTGCTGCCATTCTCTCTACACTGGCGCTATATACACGCCAATCATTACTGGTGGCCTACATGCTGGTGGGTATGCTCTTGGGACCTTCGGGTTTAAAGTGGGTGGCTAATTCTTCCATGATCGAACAGATCGGCGGCATCGGTATTATTTTTCTACTGTTTTTACTGGGACTACATCTACAACCACAAAAACTCATTCATACACTTAAAAAAGTGAGCTGGCTGGTATTAGCGAGTTCTTTTTTATTTTTAGTGATGGGATTTTTGGTTGGTTATTTGTTTGGATTTAGCTATACAGAAAGTCTAATTATCGGTGCTGCAACCATGTTTTCAAGCACCATTATCGGATTAAAATTATTACCAACGACTGTTCTGCATCATCAACATACCGGCGAAATGATGATCGCCGTGCTATTGCTGCAAGATTTAGTCGCTATTTTTATACTGCTGATCATGCACAGTTTCACATTTGGAACATTTGACTGGAAAGCCATATCATTTATTCTGCTCGCATTACCCAGCTTATTAGTCTTCGCTTTTTTGTTCGAAAAATTTATTCTGCGCAAACTGTTTAAACGCTTTAGTCGTATTCGCGAATATTTATTTCTTTTATCCATTGCCTGGTGTTTAAGCCTGGCAATGCTGTCACATGCTGCAGGTTTATCGGCAGAAATCGGTGCGTTTATTGCAGGGGTTTCTATTGCGAGCAGTCCGATTGCGTTTTACATTGCTGAAAGCTTAAAACCCGTACGTGATTTTTTTCTCGTATTATTCTTTTTTGCAATGGGCGCTGGTGTGAATGTTGAATACTTTAGAGTCATTATTTTTCCTGCTCTATTGCTTGTCGCATTGGTAATGTCATTAAAACCCTTTATATTTCGGTTATTATTTGCACAAATTGGAGAACCCAAACATGTGGCTTGGGAAGTGGGTATGCGCCTGGGTCAAATGAGTGAGTTCTCTATTTTGTTAGCTTATATCGGGTTACGCGAAGGTATGCTCAGCGCTAGCGCCTCTAATTTAATTCAATTAGCTACGATGCTGACTTTTATTTTTTCCTGTTATTTGGTTATTTTACGTTATCCAACCCCAGTCGCACTGTCAGACAAATTACGCAGAGACTAAAAAATTATGAGTCTATTTTTTAAGCTTATTATTTTAGTTGTATCGGGATCTTTGCTCTGTATTTCTTCTTATGCAGCGCCAGCCAATATTCCGTCCAGTCAAATTCAACTCGATAGTTTGTCCTTAGACCAGCTACAGCAGGCCGCAGAAGCAGGTGATCCAGATGCGCAATATGCGCTGGGATATCTATATTTTACGGGCAAAAACGTACCTGAAGACAAACAGACTGGTTTGAATTGGATTAAGCGTGCGTCTGTCCAAGGTCAAGAACAAGCAATTGAAGCGATGCGCGTATTAGGAAATCCTATGGGCGATAACTCGGCAAAAACGGCATCAAAAGTGACAAGCACCACAACGGTGTCTTCTGAAGAAACGGATGTTGTAAGTACACCAAAACCCAATAACAGACCCGCTGTCTCCCCTCTGCCTGCTCCCGCAAAGTCAACACCTGTAAAACCTGCTACGGTAATAGAGGCTTCATCGATCGCTATTTTGAATGCCCCCGCTAACTACTACACGATTCAACTATTACTTACATCGAACAAAGCTGAATTACAACGCTATATCAACACGCATGCGTTGGGCAACAAAGCCCATTACTATACAACTAAAAAAGGTTATGTGTTGCTGTATGGTTCTTATAAAACACGCGCTGAGGCACGCGCTGATTTGTTGAAATTGCCTGGTGAGGTGAAAGCACAGAGACCTTGGGTGAAAGAAATAAGCCAAGTGAAAAAAAGTATTTCTTGAGATGATGGTGCCGGAGGTCGGACTCGAACCGACACAATGTTGCCATTACCAGATTTTGAGTCTGGCGCGTCTACCAATTTCACCACTCCGGCAAATCTGAAGGAGCGGGTATCTTAAGATGAAGGTGGGAGCAAAGCAAGGGGTAGATTGGTCCTGCAGCAATTCCCGCTGAAAAACACATCGGGCCTTGCCTCCTTGTTTGAACGCGTCGCGCGAAATAAATTCGCACTTGCGGTCAGGGGGAAGAACTGCGTCTCTCCCCCCTGACAACCCCTCATTGCCCCTGTTCGTCCAGTT
>JBIIEG010000177.1:0-2715 GCA_044237955.1 Gammaproteobacteria bacterium | reverse complement strand
AACAACCCCCGCACTCTTTCGATGGTCTGGTGAAACAACTGGTAGATGCAATCCCCTCTGGTGTGCGGAGTTTGCCGCTTGAGTTAGAAAAACAGTTCCATCAAATTCTACATACAACATTTGTCAAAATGGATTTGGTGACGCGCGAAGAATTTGATGCGCAAGTGCGCGTATTGCAGCGCACACGAGAAAAACTAGAGGCGCTCGAAAAAAAGCTCACCCCGCATAAATCCTCCACGGAAAAATAATACGCAGTGTCTCTTGCTATTACTTACAGCCGTGCGATCACTGGCATTCACGCGCCCTCTGTTGTTGTGGAAGCGCATATCTCGGGTGGATTATCCTCATTTTCTATCGCAGGATTACCCGAAGCTGCTGTCAAAGAAAGTCGTCATCGTGTGCGCAGTGCGCTACTCAATACACATTTTAGTTTTCCCAACGGACGCATCACCGTCAACTTGGCACCTGCTGATTTACCCAAAGATGGTGGAAGATTTGATTTACCCATCGCGCTCGGTATTCTTGCTGCTACAGGACAAATTCCTAAAAAGAGATTGGCAGAATTTGAATTTGCAGGTGAATTAGCACTCTCGGGAGAATTGCGTCCCATACACGGTGCATTACCCTTAGCACTCGGTACACGCAGCGCCAAACGCCAACTCATTCTACCCATCGAAAATGCGATGGAAGCGGGTTTGCCCGGAAATCTAAGCATTTTTCCCGCTAGACATCTTTTGGAAGTATGCGCCCATTTATTAGGAGACAAACCACTTTCACTTTACACCCCTGTTCCATTTACGGCTCCCGTGGATGCCTATTTTCTGGATTTAGCCGATGTGCGTGGCCAAAATCATGCCAAGCGCGCTTTAGAAGTGATGGCCAGTGGTGAACATAGTTTGTTATTAGTCGGACCACCGGGTACTGGCAAAACCATGTTAGCCAGTCGCTTGCCGGGTATTTTGCCGCCGATGACGGAAGAAGAAGCGTTGGAAGCTGCTGCTATTTTATCGATCACAGGGAAACCCTTTAACCCGGCTGTTTGGCGTACGCGCTCATTCAGAGCGCCACATCACACCGCATCCAGTGTTGCATTAGTAGGAGGAGGTAGCCCCCCTAAACCAGGGGAAATTTCTCTCGCACATCAAGGTGTACTATTTTTAGATGAGCTGCCAGAATTTAATCGCACAGTATTAGAAGCGTTACGTGAACCGCTGGAATCAGGACACATCACTATCTCGCGTGCCTCTTATCAATCTCAATTCCCTGCAAAATTTCAACTGATTGCCGCGATGAACCCTTGCCCCTGCGGTCATTTTGGCAGCGTGAATAATCGATGCCAATGTACTTATGAACAAGTACAACGTTATCAGAATCGTATTTCTGGCCCATTATTAGATCGTCTGGATTTGCATGTTCAAGTACCTCCTTTAGCCAGAGGTACATTATCAACCGCATCAGAAAATACCGCAGAAACAAGCGCCAAAGTACGTGAACGTGTCATGAAAGCACGGGATAGACAACACAGACGCCAAGCAAAATATAATTCTGCTTTAGCGGGAAAAGAAGTCGACAAATATTGCGCGATTTCGCCAGCAGATCATCAATTGCTGGATCAAGCCATGGAGCGTTTTGGACTATCAGCACGCGCCTATCATCGCATTTTAAAAGTAGCGCGCACGATAGCTGATTTATCCGGCAGCGATCATATTCGTACCGAAGATTTAATGGAGTCGTTGAGTTATCGATGTATGGATAAGAAACAAACTGTTTAATGTCTCATCCGGTAAAAATTATGGTATTGCTGTATTTTTTTAAGCTGTTATCCTTACGGATATGCCCCATCATCCATCAACTATACCCATTCAACTTGAAGATACTGGTTTTTTATTTTCAAGTTGAATATAAAACCAGGGGGTTTTTTAAGGGGGAAGTGTTTTGCTTACCCCTTAAATTCAAATAGAAATACCGCTCACCACCCAAACACATCCCCCGTTTTTTTGCGGGACAGCGCCTCCACAAAAACCAGTTTCTTGAAAGGCGAGCTGTATATACGAGCAAATACTTAAACTCAGGGTTAATTCGATGAAAAGAACAAAAAAGCCGAATGTGGCAGATGTTTTCTCAGAGGATAAAGCTGCACGAGGTGAACGTTTGAAGCGTTTGCGTGGTATGGCGAATCTCAGTCGTAATCGTATCGCTGATGAATATGGTATCAGTGCAGACACCCAGAAAAATTGGGAGTTAGGTCGACATGCCGGATTAACTGAACGAGGTGCCACAAGAATATTAGAAGCACTTAAAAAAGGGGGTATTCAATGCAGTCTGGGTTGGCTTTTGAATGGCACTGGTGCGCCCCCCATTATCTTAAGCGAACAGGATAAGGCGCTAGGATTATCGGAACAACGAAAGCCTTATGCAGTTTTACCTATAAGTGTTCAGATTTTTTGTGAACAGCATCCGAATGCTGTTTACATGCGAGTCGAAGATGATGGTATGGAACCCAATTATTTTAAGGGGGACTATGTTGCAGGAGAGCGTTACTATCAAGGAAATATTCAAAAAACCATCGGAAAATATTGTATTGTGGAGACTCAGATGGGACAAACTTTATTGCGACGTATACGTCAAGGCGATCAAGAAGGGCTGTATTCATTGCAATGTATTAACGTCATCACTTCCTATTTACCACTTATTTACAATGTAGAACTTGTTAGT
>JBIIEG010000016.1:0-10179 GCA_044237955.1 Gammaproteobacteria bacterium | reverse complement strand
AATCATTTGAGAATAACGCTTATGACCTGGATCCCGTGGTCAAATCATCCACGGGATGACGGCTGCCGGGCGATGACGGCTAATGAGGGATGGCTTTCATAGGGGAGTCTCCGCGTCCTACCGCATAATACTTTATGCCATAAGAAGCAACGGTGGCGGGGTTATACATATTGCGTCCATCAAAAATGACGGGATGATGCAGTGTTCTTTTGATCATACTAAAATCTGGATGCTTAAAGTCATCCCACTCCGTCACAATTGCCAATACATCTGCATTGTTTAATGCGGCTTGTGCGCTATCGCAGAATAAAATAGCTTCTGATTTTGTATCATACAAGTGTCGTGCGTGCGTATTTGCGACGGGGTCATAGGCTTGTATTTTGGCGCCTGCGTCTAACAATGCGTCAATCAAAACGCGACTGGGTGCTTCGCGCATATCATCTGTATTTGGCTTAAACGCCAAACCCCACAATGCAATTGTTTTACCGGCTAAATCGCCTGAAAAATAATGTGATATTTTTTTGAAGAGGATTTGTTTCTGATGATGATTTACTTGTTCTGTTGCGTGCAATAAATATCCATTGCAGTGCGTGGCTTCCGCCATTTTAATTAAGGCGCGCACATCTTTGGGAAAACAAGAACCGCCGAATCCACAACCTGCCATTAAAAAACGTGATCCGATACGACTGTCCGAACCGATACCACGACGAATCATGTCGATGTCCGCACCTAAAGATTCTGCTAATTGACTCATCTCGTTAATAAAACTGATGCGTGTTGCAAGATAGGCATTTGCTGCATATTTCGTTAATTCTGCAGAAATCACATCCATCGTAATCAGTCGTTGTCCGTTATCATCTAATGCCGCATAGAGTTCGCGCATATGTTGAAATGCCTGTTGATTATCTGCGCCGATGACAATGCGATCGGGTTGCATAAAATCTTCAATTGCGCCGCCTTGTTTTAAAAACTCAGGGTTGCCGACCATATCAAACAAGATAGAAGCACCGCGGGTTTTTAGGGTATCAGTAATGACTTGTTTGGCTTGAGAGGAGGTCCCAACAGGAACGGTCGATTTAATGATAATGAGACGGTAGTCAGGCAAGTGTTGAGCGATGCCTTTGGCTACTTCAAAAACATATTGCAGATTCGCCGAACCGTCTTCTGCAGAAGGTGTGCCGACGGCAATAAATTGAAAGAGGCCGTGATGTACGCCCTTGATTAAGTCGGTATCAAACTGCAGTCTGCCATTTTGAATATGGCGTTCTAAGAGGTCTTGCAGTCCAGGTTCGTAGATGGGAGAAATACCACGAGATAGATCTGCGATCTTTGCCGCATTTGTATCGATGAGTAAAACTTGATGTCCTAGTTCGGCTAAACATGCGCCTGTGACTAAACCGACATAGCCTGCGCCGTAGATGGTGACTGTTTTTTGCATGAGGGTAGGTAGAGGGCAATGATTAAAAATGTAGGTTGGGCTGAATGGTTTGTATGAAGCCCAACATATGCATGCCAAGCTTCTGTGTTGGGCTTCGAAAAACACTCAACCCAACCTACAAATCTAAATCTTCCTCTCCCTACCCTCTCCCCAAAAAATGGGAGAGGAGAAAAAAAGCAAAAATGTCGTGTACTAGAGATTTTTAATTATCTTTACCTTGCAGTAAGTATTTTTATTACGCAGTGACAACACTCGCTTCTTTCATGCTCAAGCGAATGCGGCCTTGGCGATCGATTTCTAATACTTTGACACGCACGATTTGACCTTCTGCTAAATAGTCGGTCACTTTTTCAACACGCTCTTCCGCGATTTGAGAAACATGCACCAACCCTTGCTTATTAGGCAGGATCGCGACAAATGCACCAAAATCTGCAATCTTCACAACTTTACCTTCATAAATCGCACCGATTTCTACATCAGCAATAATATTTTCAATCAGCGCGCGTGCTTTATCTGCTGCGGTTTGATCGACTGAAGAGATTTTAATGGTACCGTCATCGCTTAAATCAATGCTGACGCCCGTGGCTTCAGTGATACTGCGAATAGTTGCGCCGCCTTTGCCAATCACTTCGCGAATTTTGTCGGAAGGTATTTTGAAAATGGTATTGCGTGGTGCAAAGTCTGATACTTCTTGTCTGGGTGAAGACAATGCTTCGTTCATGATGCCCAGTATATGCAAGCGACCTTCTTTGGCTTGGTGAAGCGCGCGGTGCATGATTTCTTCGGTAATACCTTCGATTTTGATATCCATCTGCAAGGCTGTGATACCGGCTGCGGTACCGGCTACTTTGAAATCCATATCGCCTAAGTGATCTTCATCACCCAAGATATCGGTAATGACAGCGAACTTGTCTTCTTCTTTAATCAAGCCCATCGCAATACCAGCTACGGGTGCTTTGATTGGCACGCCTGCATCCATCAACGATAAGCTGGCGCCACACACGCTGGCCATTGAGCTTGATCCGTTGGATTCGGTGATTTCAGAGACGACACGAATGACGTAGGAGAATTCTTCAGCGGGCGGCATGACTGCCATCATAGCGCGTTTGGCTAATTTGCCATGGCCAATTTCACGACGCTTGGGAGACCCCATCATGCCTGCTTCGCCTACTGAATAGGGAGGGAAGTTGTAGTGCAACATGAAGGTATCACGAGATTCGCCACCTGCTTCATCAATCATTTGTGAGCAGGAATCAGGACCTAACGTGGTCACTACGATGGCTTGTGTTTCGCCGCGGGTAAATAATGCGGAGCCATGAACGCGTGGCAAAATGCTGGTGTTCACGTTAATGGGACGTACGGTTTTGTTGTCGCGTCCGTCGATACGTGGTTTGTTTTCCAGTATGGCGGTACGTACTACTTTTTCTTCCAGTTGCGACACAATACCTAGCACAACATTGTCGGCAGGCGCAGATTCTTCAACGGTGCAAAAGGCTGCCACGATCTGTTGACGCACTTCTTTGAGCTTAGCAACACGCAGTGCTTTTTCGCGAATTTGGAACACTTCACGAATGCTGCTTTCAGCTTTTTCTGTGACGCGCTGTACCAGTGCAGCATCTTGTGCGGCAGGTTCCCATTCCCATTTCGTGGTGCCAGCTTCTTGCACTAAAGCTGTGATAGCAGCAATAGCGCCTTGCATTTCGCGATGTCCAAACATCACAGCGCCTAGCATAATTTCTTCGGATAGTTCTTTCGCTTCAGATTCAACCATCAGTACAGCATGTTCAGTACCTGAAACAACCAGGTCTAACTGCGAGTTTTTGATCTGTTTAGCGTTAGGATTGAGCAGATATTCCCCATTTTGGTAACCGACTCTTGCAGCAGCAATCGGTCCGTTAAATGGCAAGCCTGCTAAAGAGACGGCAGCAGAAGCACCAATCAAAGCGGGAATATCTGGCTCTACTTCAGGATCTAAGGACAAGAGTGTCACCACTACTTGTACTTCATCTGTAAAGTTATAAGGAAACAAGGGACGCATCGGGCGATCGATTAAACGAGAAATCAATATCTCATTTTCGCCAGGGCGACCTTCACGTCTGAAGAAACCACCGGGGATTTTACCGCCTGCATAATGGCGTGCTTGGTAGTTCACGGTGAGTGGGAAAAAGTCTCTGGGCGTTTTGGAGCGCACTGCCACAGCGGTGGCGAGCAATACGGTATCGCCCATAGTCACCATCACAGCGCCTGTGGCTTGTGTGGCGATAGCACCTGTTTCCAGCGTGACTTCATGCTGGCCGAATTTGAAGGTCTTGCGAGATACTTGACGAGATGTGATCACAGTGTATGTTTATCCTATTGGGGTTTGAATTTAGATTTGTAGGTTAGGTTGAGTGTTTTTCGAAGCTCAACATAGAAGCCCGGCATGCATGTGTTGGGCTTCATACAAATCATTCAGCCCAACCTACAATTTAATAGCGAATTTTCAAACGGCCGATCAAATCACGGTAACAGGCGATGTCGCTGCTTTTTAAATAATCCAGCAGTTTACGACGCAGGCTAACCATGCGTAGCAAGCCACGGCGTGAGTGATGGTCTTTTTTGTGGATTTTGAAATGCTCGGTGAGTTTGGTGATGTTGTTGGTCAGTAAGGCAATTTGTGCTTCAGGAGAGCCTGTATCGTTGGGCGCACGTTGATATTCCTGCAAAATCTTTGTTTTTTCTTCTGTTGACAGTGACATGTAAAACCTCTGAGTTAAGTTTGAAAAAAAGCCCCTAAACCCGCTGTCATGTGCAGTATTTAAGGAAGGAGCGAGATTGTAACCTGCGCAAGGGGTGCAAAACAACCTGGAGCTTCCTGATGACTGTAATTGAACCTGAACAAGCCCCTGACTTATACGAGACGAGTGCGAATTTATTTCGCGCGACGCGTTCAAACAAGGAAGTAATACCCGATGTGTTTTTCAGTGGGAATTGCTGATCACACCCCTTCCTTGATTAATCCCTAAACGCCGAAACAGTCTTACATCATCATCTGCGCCAGGATTAGGCGTGGTGAGCAATTTTTCTTCGCCATAAAAAATCGAATTAGCGCCTGCCAAAAAGCACAAAGCCTGCGTTTCATCACTCATCGTGACACGTCCTGCGGATAACCGCACCACCGATGCAGGCATCATGATACGCGCAATGGCGATGGTTGCTACAAACTCAAAGTTATCAATATCGATAGCATTTTCCAAGGGCGTACCGGCTACGCGTATCAAACGATTGATGGGCACACTTTCGGGATGTTCCGGCAAGTTAGCAAGCTGTAATAAAAATTTCACACGATCTTCACGTGTTTCACCCATCCCAATAATGCCACCACAACAAACCTTGATACCCGCTTTTCGGACGGATTCCAATGTATCAAGACGTTCCTCATACGTTCGTGTGGTAATGATCTCTTTGTAATATTCAGGCGAAGTATCCAGATTATGGTTGTAATAATCCAAACCTGATTGCTGAAACTCTTGCGCTAACTCATCATCTAATGAACCCAGTGTCACGCAGGTTTCAAGGCCCAGCGCTTTGACAGCTTTAATAATCGCAACGAGTTTAGGGATCGCTTTGGGGGGTGGTCTACGCCACGCAGCCCCCATACAAAAACGTGTCGCGCCTTTTGCTTTGGCAGCCTTTGCCACTTTCAATATTTCCTCAACCTCATACAGGGCTTCTTTTTCGACATTCGTTTTGAAATGCACACTTTGTGGGCAATACGCACAATCTTCAGGACATGCGCCTGTTTTAATACTCAACAACGTACTGAGTTGAACTTTATTCGGATCAAAATGATGACGATGGATTTGCTGGGCCTGAAACAAGAGATCATTGAATGGGAGATCATAGAGCGCGTTGATTTGTTCTACTGTCCAGTTGTGACGAACTTCTGCGGATTTCATGGGCGTCCTTAGGATGTTGAAAGGTAACGACTCATGGCACAAATTTTGTCGTTCGCGCGAAGGCGGGAATCCATCCTAATACGGCACTCATGTATAGAAAATACTTAACAAATAAGGCCTCAGTATTTTTTCTCTTATGCGTTTGCACTAAAGAATTAAGTATAGGAGCGATAAGTGGATGGTTTCCCGCCTTCGCGGGAATGACAACGTGCTGTGGAGTAGTTTTGAAAGAAGCGCATTATCGGTAGGATATTTGCTTATTGTCAACCAATATGAATATCTCTGGTTGACAATAAGCGTAGGCATGCGTACATTTTTCGCGCTATGAATTCCATCCAATACCTACAAAACAAATTAGAAGAATTCAAATCAGCAGGATTAAAGCGAAAGCTCTTATCCCGTCGCGGTATAGATTTTTCATCTAATGATTATTTGGGATTCGCGCATGACTCTCTTTTGCGTGAACGTTTTTCACACCGAATAAAAGAATTTCCCACAGGCAGCACAGGCTCACGTTTATTGCGGGGAAACTTAGCATTGCATGAAGAGACTGAACATCTACTGGCTGCCTTTGTGCAACGGGAATCAGCACTGTTGTTTTCTTCCGGTTACATGGCAAACGTAGGGTTGCTCAGTGCCGTGTTAGGCCAAAGCGATTTGGTATTTTCTGATGCGCTCAACCATGCCTCTATCATTGATGGTATCCAATTATCCAAAGCCAAAAAAATTATTTTTCCCCATCGGAATTATCAATATTTAGAAACACAACTTGAAACACATCAAGCGCATGATGGGCTTAAAGTTATCGTCACAGAGAGCTTATTTAGCATGGAAGGGACTTTAGCTGATTTGGCTAAATTGGCTTTTTTAGCCGAAAAATTTGATGCATTACTTATTGTCGATGAAGCACATTCCACAGGATTATGGGGAGCAAGCTTAGTTGCAACGCTTGGGCTTGAAAATAAAGTCTTTGCGACAACACATACGGCTGGAAAATCGTTGGGCGCTTCGGGCGCATGGGTTGCTGGCAGCCATTTACTGATGTCTTACCTGATCCATTTTTCACGCGCTTTTATATTTTCCACAGCACCTCTTCCTGCTTTACCTTTGTTGTTACAAGAAGCCATTAAATTTTATGCGGAAGTAGGTGATGAACGAGCAAGCGTTGTTAAGGCGCGCGCAAAAAAACTACATCTGTTGTTACAAGAAGAGATAAGCGAAAAAGAATCACCGATTATTTTAATTCCTGTGAATGAAAATAATCGCGCACTTCAAATGAGCGAGCTTTTACAGCAACGTGGATGGGATATCAGAGCGATTCGTCCTCCTACCGTACCTTCTGGCACAGCAAGATTGCGCATCACCGTGAAGTGGGGAAATACAGAAGAACAGCTGGAGCAGTTGGCGAAGGATGTGAAAGAGATTTTCAACAGATGACAAATAACAGCATTTTTATCAGCGGCACTAATACAGACATTGGAAAAACATTGGTTTCAGCGATGATCATGTCTGCTGCGCAATCACAAAAAATAAATTTACATTATTTTAAACCCATACAAACCGGCACAGACTTGGATGAAGAGACAGTCAAAAAATTAGCTGATTTACCAGATGAAAAAACCATCAAACCGATTTTTTCTTTTCAATTACCCGCAGCGCCCTATAGAGCAGCATTGGCTGAAAGCAAAAAAATCGATATAAATTTGATCGCGCATCATTTTAAAAAATACGCGCCTTTATCGTGTGTTGTAGAAGGGGCCGGTGGCTTATTGGTTCCTTTAACCGAAAAATTATTGGTGCGCGATTTAATCAAACGATTAAATTTACCTTTATTGATTGTTGCCTCTACGCAGCTAGGCACCATCAACCATACGCTCTTAACCATTGAAGCGGCTCTGGCAAAAAAAATATCGATCAAGGGAATTATTCTTTCAGGCACGCCAGACACAGGATTATCAGACACGTTACGACAATTTACAGATGTACCCATCCTAGCAGAAATTCCATGGCTCGAAAAAATTTCACCTGAAAATTTAAAAAAAATTTCACCCACTATTTTCGACAAAAAATTATTAAAAGAGATTTTTCAATGACGAACAACATAAGCATAGTTGAGCGCGATCAAAAATATATCTGGCATCCCTTCACGCAACACGGGCTAGACAAAGAATGCTTGTCCGTAAGCAGCGCCAAAGGCGCCTGGTTAACACTCGAAGATGGACGAAAAATTTTAGATGCAATTTCTTCGTGGTGGGTCACATTGCATGGTCATGCACAACCAGAAATTGCAGAAGCTATTTTTAAACAGGCCAATCAATTAGAACAGGTTATTTTTGCAAGATTTACGCATGAGCCAGCGGTTACACTCGCAGAAACTTTAATACATGCTGCACAAAAATCAGGGGCGGAATTAACACGATGCTTTTATTCAGACAATGGTTCTACTGCTGTTGAAGCAGCGATGAAAATCAGTTACCAGTATCATAAAAACCATGATGTAAACACGAGAACACGATTTATAGCCCTTGAAAATTCTTATCATGGCGACACGCTAGGGGCCATGTCCTTAAGCGCACGTGGTAGCTATCATCAACATTTTTCAGCATTGCTGTCCGCAGTTGATTTTATTTCAACTGATGAGGCGGGTATAAAACAGTTAGAAAAATATTTAAATGATTCCCCTGAACAATATGCCGCATTGATTGTAGAACCCATGGTGCAAGGCGCAGGCGGCATGAAAATGCACTCTCCTGATTTTTTATCTGCTGTTGCCGCATTGTGTCAAAAATCAGGTGTTTTATTGATTTGTGATGAGGTTTTTACCGGTTTTTACAGGACGGGAAAATGTTTTGCATTTGAGCATGCGACTATAAAACCAGATTTATTGTGTTTAGGAAAAGGATTGTCAGGTGGCTTTTTGCCTTTATCCGCCACACTTGCTACAGAAGAAATTTTCAATGCTTTTCAGTCGAAACAGATGCATCGTGCTTTTTTGCACGGACATTCTTTTACTGCAAACCCTTTGGCTTGCGCTGCAGCAATCGCTTCTTGGGATATTCTACAAAAAGAAAATACACAAACTTCAATTAAAAATATTTCTCATCAGACAGAAAAATGGATAAAACGTTTATCCACACATAAAAATTGTGCAGCAGCCCGATCATTAGGGACCATAGGCGCAATTGAAATGCGAGGCTTACCAGATTATTTGTCAAGCAATGCTTATAAAATCTTTTCTTATGCGATAAAAAAAGGTGTTTTGATCAGACCTATGGGGTCTATCATTTATACAGTACCCCCTTATTGCACGAATGAAATAGAGTTAGACAAAATTTATGAAGTAATAGAATCGATACTCAACGAGGCATTTTAAATGGAAAATATGATTAAAAAAATGATGGCCTCCGACATGATATATGCTCGGTTTTTAAATACATTGAGCTTGATGGAATATACTGGCGCACGGAAAATTATAAAAAGCCAACCACAGCAACACATCCATAAAAAAATATTAGATCACATGGCCGAAGAAATGCGACATGCGCAGGTATTAAAACGCGCAGCGATGAAAGTTGCCCCTGGCGTTTGCGATACATACGAACCAGACACATTGTTTTGTGGTGTGGAAGCCTACCAATATTTTCAAACCGTAGACCATGCTGCCAAACAAGCGCTCAATGTGCGAGACCCCTGGCAGTGCTATCTTTACACAACTTTTTTAATAGAAATTCGGGTATTGATGTTTTATGCAGCTTTTGAAAAAGCGCTATTAGAATCCGGAAAGCCTTCGGTATTTCGGAGTATATTAGCCGAAGAAAAAAACCATCTAGAAGAAGTGTCAGGATGGCTGAGTGAAATACCTGATTACGAAAAAAATAAAGAAACATTAAAAAAAATAGAAGAAGAAGCTTTTGAAAAATTTTTATTGGCGATTAAATATCATCTTGATAAAACCTAACTACTCACGACACAAACTTTCTCGTTCCCGCGAAAGCGGGAATGACAACGTGCCATAAATAGTTACGACAAAACATTCAAAAACAGATAGTCATATTCATTGATGCGGCTGCTCCAAACGCAACGAGGCTTCTCCACAAATGAAATTTTTTATTTTTCCATCTTCGCCTTCCAATAAAAAACAGCCATTTTCATCAATGCCACGACCAGTGCCATAAAAAATATCTTGGCCATGCGTAATTTTCACAGGCTTATTGAAAGTGTAATCTAATGATTCAAATTCTTTCATAAAAGGTTTTAAACCTTGCTCTTGAAAAATAGCCAGCGCATCCAACAATTCTTCTAATAAAAAACCAACGACTTTATTGCGCTTTAAGGTATTTTGAGTGATCTCAGTTAGATGAGCCAAAGGAAAATCTGATGCCCGAGTCTGTTTTTCATCCATATAAAGATTCAGGCCTACGCCAATCACAGCATCGCAGTTGTGATGAAACTCGCCGCGCAACTCAATTAAAATGCCACCTAATTTACGACCTTGCCAAAAAAGATCATTGGGCCATTTGATGTCAATTCTTTCTTTAATCCCATATTTTTTAAAAGCACGTACGATAGAAACAGCAATTGCCAAGCTTAATCCTGACAATTGCGTTAAATCATTTAGAAATCGCCAGAGTAGTGACAAACAAATATTGTTACCAAAAGGTGAAATCCATGGACGATTAAATCGACCTCTGCCTGCAGTTTGCATTTCTGCTAAACACACATACATCTGGCTATCTTGTATTTGTGGCTGTTGTAACAAGTACGTGTTCGTTGAAGGAATTTCATCAAAGATAATGGTTTTAT
>JBIIEG010000176.1:0-2727 GCA_044237955.1 Gammaproteobacteria bacterium | reverse complement strand
AAGACAGACAATTTTATCAATATGATTTACTTTTTATGCGGGAAACTGGACTTCATTTACCCACTCAAAACGACATAGACCCTGGTTTTGTATCTTCAAGTTCGAATACAAAACCAGTACCTAACTCATACCACCAGAAATCTTCTCATACCAAACCCCTACCCACATCCATCAAATACCTAACCACCACTATTTCAAATAACTGTAATAAAACAAGCACAACGAGCGCAGATAGATCAAAACCATTCACAATTGGCACAATACGACGCATAGGTCGCAATAGCGGTTGGGTTAATTGATTGATCGTAAATACCAGCGTGTTATAACGCAGCAATGCGACCAGCCTTAAAATAATGCTAAAAAGGATGATATAAAAATAGAAGGTACTAAAATGACGCAACAGATCAGCAACACTGAGTAACAACAATCCATCTGCAGACGGAAGACTATGTGAACCAAATACTGCCAATAAAAAAAACTTCACCATTTCCAGCCCGAGCGCAAACATAAGAACAGCCAGATCAATACCTCTGAATACAGGAAATACTTTTTGCAAAGGCCCTATCATTGGCTGGGTATATTTACCAGCAAACTGCGCAAACGGATTCGCAAAGTGTATAAGAGCAGTCTGCAGCAAGAGACGCAGAACCACGACATAAAGATATAGATTGAAAGAGACTTCAATGAGGAATAGTAGGACGTTGGTGAGCATGAGATTTTAAGGAGTTTAAAATTTTTGTATCTATTGTATCGTAAGGGTAAGTCTTATGCCCTGACAAAAACATTGAGTTCAAACACCACCCTACCCTACAATGCGCCACCCATCCTTACAAGGACACACAGGAAGATACAATGATCAACTCATACCTCAACTTTATCGACTGGTTCATTATCCTCATCTATTTCGCATTCGTACTCGGTATTGGTTTGTATGCACGAAAACGCTCTAAAACTGGCGAAGGCTTTTTCCTTGCAGGTCGCAGCAACTCCAGCTGGGTAGCAGGACTGGCTTTTCTCAGCGCCAACCTAGGCGCACTGGAACTGCTCGGCATGGCTGGGCAATCGTATCAATACGGTATCCTCACTGCACACTTTTATCTCATCGGCGCTATCCCTGCCATGTTGTTTTTAGGCGTCTACATGATGCCTTTTTATTATCACAGCGGTATCTATTCTGTACCCTCCTACCTCAAATCTCGCTTTAACGAATCTACACGTACACTCAACGCAATCGCGTTTGCTGCCATGACCCTATTAGTCAGTGGTATCAATCTATATGCCATGGCGTTAGTCCTGCATATTTTCCTGGGTTGGGATATCTCCCACTGCATGTGGGCATCCTCCATCACCGTGGCTATTTATGTGACATTAGGCGGCTTAACCTCTGCCATCTTCTCTGAAGTATTACAGTTCTTTTTGATCTGGGCGGGTTTGCTGCTTGCTGTTATTTTAGGGTTAGTTGAAATTGGCGGATGGCACGAAGTCGTCTCACGTATACCAGAAGGCTTCACCCACCTATGGGCAAACACGAGCAGCGCCCATCACAACCCGATGATGATTGATTGGTTCGGTATCGCCATGGGTTTGGGGTTTGTACTCTCCTTTGGTTATTGGACAACTGATTTTTTAGTCGTACAGCGCGCTTTTTCTGCCAAAGATTTACGCTCCGCCCAAATGACACCCATTCTTGCCTCCTACTTTAAAATGATGATTCCGCTTTTAGTCATCACCGGCGGCCTGGTCGGATTAGCTTTGGTCAAATCACACGCAATTGCCGCTCCCGATCACCCTGATACGATATTGATGGAATTGATGAAACACTACTATCCCCATGGATTATTAGGGTTAGGCGTCACAGCCCTCTTAGCAGGATTTATGTCCGGACAAGCTGGCAATATCAGCGCATTCAATACGGTATTTACCTACGACATCTATCGCGCACATATCGTTAAAAAAGCCAGTGACGAGCATTATGTATGGGTCGGTAGATTTGCGACATTAGCGGGCGTACTGCTCAGCGTCATGACGGCGTATTGGGCCATGGGTATGCCAACCATCATGGAATATATGCAAGCGCTGTTTTCTATAGTGAACGCACCCTTGTTTGCGACCATATTGCTTGGTATGTTTTGGCGACGTGCCACAGGCCCCGGTGCTTTTTGGGGTTTATTAGTCGGCATGACAACGTCGGCTGCGATGTTTTTACTCGTGAAATTCGATGTTATGACGGCGTCCAGTTTTACAATTTCAGCTGTTGCGAGCCCCATGGCTGCTGATTTCTGGCGTGCCATTTGGGCATGGGTCATTACTTTTGTACTCACTGTTCTTATCAGTCTGGTCACCAAACGCCAACCTGATGAAATGCTAAAAGGTACTGTCAGAGGATTAGAAACAAATAAGAATACTGAGCAATTCCCGTGGCACAAAAGACCCAAAGTCTGGGCTGCCATTTCCCTCGGCATACTCATTGTGCTAAACATTCTGTTTTGGTAACCAAGGAAGAAACCAGATGAAAATTCCATTCAAACGCCCATTATCAATTTGGTCATTCATTGCATTTATTTTCATAATTTATGGACTTGTGATCACAGGCGCAGGTATTTATTACTTTTTTTATTTGCGTCCAGATGTTGCCTTATCTAATTTGGACCCGTCGTTGCTGTGGGGACTGTTATTGTTATTAGTAGGCTTGATATTTAATTGGATTGATTTAAAAACCAGCAAAGA
>JBIIEG010000174.1:0-2748 GCA_044237955.1 Gammaproteobacteria bacterium | reverse complement strand
GGGATCACATTCGTCACACCCGTACCCGCATGGATATTAGACATTTGAAAACAAGTAGGGGGGAACGATTCATGACCCGCATCCCAAGATTCCTGACACAAAGCTGACAGCGCGCTTAAGCACGCATGAATTGGATTTTCTGCTAATTGTGGGTAAGCAATATGTCCCTGTTTCCCCGCAATGGTTAGTCGTGCATTCAGCGAACCACGCCGACCAATCTTAATCGTATCACCCACCTGTTGATCACTCGATGGCTCACCTACCACGCACCAGGTAATCGTTTCACCCTTATCCTCTAAATACTCTACGACTTTGCGTGTTCCGTTGATGGCAGGACCTTCCTCATCACTCGTCAATAAAAAAGCAATAGAACCCACATGCTCAGGATATTTCTCCAAGAATCTCTCGCAAGCAACCATCATCGCCGCGATACTGCTTTTCATGTCTGCGGTACCCCGACCATATAAAAAACCATCGATCATTGCAGGCTCAAATGGTGGTGTCCGCCAATCTTGCAAAGGTCCTGTGGGCACTACATCCGTATGCCCTGCAAAAACAAACAACGGTGTTTGTTCCCCACGTTTCGCCCAAAGATTCTTCACATCACCAAACGGCAAATGTTCAATTATAAATCCCAGTGTTTTTAAACGAGCAGCAATAAACGCCTGAGCGCCTGCATCATCAGGGGTGATAGACGGAAAACGGATAAGTTCTTTTAGAAGACAGAGAGTTGGATGGTTATCAAAAATCATACCGAATAATCACGCAACAATTCATTGATACTGACTTTAGCACGCGTTTTATCATCTACACGTTTCACGATGACAGCACAATACAAACTATATTTGCCATCTGCAGAAGGTAAATTGCCAGGCACAACCACCGAACCTGCGGGAATACGTCCATAAGTAACCGTGTCATGTTCACGATCATAAATACGTGTGCTTTGTCCCAAATATACACCCATAGAAATCACAGAACCCTGTTCGACAATGACGCCTTCAACTACTTCAGAGCGCGCACCGATAAAACAATTATCTTCGATAATCACTGGATTTGCCTGCAGTGGTTCTAAAACACCGCCGATTCCCACACCACCTGAAAGATGCACATTTTTTCCGATCTGAGCACAAGAACCTACCGTTGCCCAAGTATCCACCATCGTGCCTGCATCCACATAAGCGCCAATATTCACGAAAGAAGGCATCAACACCGTAGAAGGTCCCACATAAGCGCCTTTTCTAACTGCAGTAGGCGGCACAACACGCGTACCCGATTGGACAAATTGTGTCTGATCATAATCTGCATATTTTGAAGGGATTTTGTCAAAAAACTGCGTAAAACCAGCGGGCATTACCTGACTATCTAACACCCTAAAATATAAAAGAATGGCTTTTTTCACCCACTCATTCACGTGCCAGTTATTTTGAATTTTTTCAGCCACACGTAACGTGCCTGCATCCAGCTGGTTTATCACTTCAAAGACAGCTTCTTTTGTGAGAGCATCTACGCTCTCTGGCGTGATTTGAGCGCGGTGTTCATAAGCAGTATTGATCATCGTTTTTAAGTCATTCATCGGAATTTTCTCGGCAGTTTGATTTGCGAAGGATTATAGCCAAAGCACAGCGATAATTGTATGCAAAGATTCGACGTTATCATCATAGGAGGCGGCATAGTGGGTTTAACACTGGCCTGTCTGCTCGCACAAAAAGAATTATCAGTTGCCTTGATAGATCACCAAGTACCCGACCTCGCTGATTTAAAATCTCCATATGATATTCGGGTCAACGCCATCCATTTAGCATCGGCTGCTATTTTTAATACGCTGGGTGTATGGCAGCATATAGAGGCACGACGCGTTAGTCCTTATCATCGTATGCGCGTATGGGATGCTGCGAGCCCCGCACAAATTGAATTTGATAGCAGTGAAATTTCACAGCCCTATCTCGGATATATTCTAGAACAAAGCGTCATGCGCCAAGCTTTATGGCAGCAACTAAAGACACATAAAAACGTCCACATTTATTTTGAAACAGCGCCATGTGTATTGCATGAAAAAATAGATACAGTCGACGTAAAATTAACCAACAACAAAACCATCTCAGCATCTCTATTGGTAGGCGCCGATGGAAAAAAATCCTGGGTTGCAAGGCATGCTTTTCCTGACGACTTCTCTGCTCAAACGCATACAGATCATGCAGCTTTAATTGCGACACTCCGCACAGAACACCCCCACCAACAAACCGCCTTGCAGCGTTTTTTAGCGACAGGCCCAGTAGCTTTATTACCATTAGCCGACCCTTATCTTGTTTCATTGGTATGGTCTACCACGACATTGGAAGCTGAAATGTTAAAAGCCCTGCCAGAAGCTGAATTCAGCGTGAAATTAGAACAAGCGATGGAATATGCATTGGGTAAATTAACGGTATGTGATACGCGCTTGATATTTCCCTTACACTCTCACCAAGCACCCCATTATGTCAAAACACGCGTTGCACTCGTAGGCGATGCGGCGCACACGATTTTACCGCTCGCAGGACAAGGTCTTAATTTAGGATTATTAGACGCAGCGTGCCTTTCACAAATCATTTCCGAAACGCGTAAAACAGGACGAGACATCGGCGCCATGTTGTCGTTGCGCCGCTATGAACGTTGGCGCAAAGGAGAAAACACCGCGATGTTATTAGCGATGGAAGGATTCAATCGACTTTTTGCAAACACCTTTGAAGCGAGTCGCTTTGTTCGTCA
>JBIIEG010000173.1:0-2762 GCA_044237955.1 Gammaproteobacteria bacterium | reverse complement strand
GCGTATCCACATACCCTGGTACGCCTCCAGCACCAAGCGAATCAGTGCCTGGCGAATCCAGATTTATCACAACGCCATTGGGTGTTTTGATACGATTCCATAAAACAAAAATACGCGCCTGTCCCTGTTTCATATTCGATTGATATTCACCAGACACTGTAGAGCCGCGTTCAATCAACAGTACTTTTCCTGTGTCGCCGTAGATATTGCGCGTCACCACACAACCGGTCATACCAGGTACCGTACTATCTAATTTGGTCTGCAAGACACAATCGATGAAGCTGCCTTTTGCTAACAGGTAGTCTCTATTTTTTAACACACTGGCCGATTGTGCTGGCGTTGAAGTGGGGTTAAGTAAATCACCTAATGTGCTGCTTTCAGTTTTTCGATTAGGAGTTGCCGTTGCCTCCTCAAATTGCTTAGTGCTTTTTTCTTTTGAGACCATCAATGCAGCGCTGCTTTTATCAATGCCTGAAAATAATTTGTCATCTAATGCTTTATTGGCTTCATTTTTTTTCAGCACCATTTGTTCATGCACAGGCAGTTCAAAAGTACGTTCAGGTACAGAAGTAGTTAAATGAATATGTTTAGATGTATCTTTATTTTCTGGCTTGTGTGACTTCACGTAACTTAAATAGGTAAAACATAAAGTCACAAGCATACTGCCGAATAAAAACAGCCAAACTAAACCGCGTTTTATATTATTCCCGCCACTTTGATGCACATTGGGCAAACCACGCTCGCCATCTAATATACCGAGTGTTTGATTTTTTTTATTTGTATCGTTGGTCATTTATTACCTCTACGAATTGAGATTGACGTTACGCCTTACGCCTTCAACCGTAGTCCCATCTTTAGCAGGAACCCCATACGCATCGTAACTATCATTAAAAATGCCAACGACTTGGGTACCCAATCGCAATACCAACTCAGGCGTTAGTTGTTGAATAACAAGCACATCGGATGTCTTAGGATCTATATGCGTATTAACCAAACTTTCTGAACCATCGGCAGAAACAACGAATGCTGCCGGAAATTCGCGATTGCCAGGAAATTTCAAATAGATAAAACGACCATCGTCCCAAGCCATTGAAGGGGCAATCCCTTCTGAACCACCCGGCACTTTCATAGAATAATGCCAGTTGCGCGGCTTATTATTTTTAGCGAGTCGTTTTTCTGTTGCACGCTGTTGCGCTGCTGCACGTGATTTAGCCGCTTCTTCTGCGGGATATTTAAACCTGATGAGATAGGCTATTTTTTTGTTATCAGCAACAGCACTGCTTTCCTCACCTGGATGGAGTATGAGTTGAAATGTGTAAATGCGATGGCTCGTTGTAACATGCAAATCTGTATCCCATTTTCCGGGTATGGGTTTTGTCACACCACTATCCTTGCCTTTTAAAGATTTCACTTTCACATACAAATTATTGCGACGCGGTTCAAATTCCCAACCACTGGAAAAACCAGAGGCGATGTCCAGTATTTCCTCATCTGGCGCGAAAGCAATTTGTGTGGAACCACCTGCATAACAATTTACCTCGACGACATCATTTTCGTTGTAGGCAATACGTTGAATACGCGAATCAAAGCTGGAGCTTTTTGGAACTTCCAGTGCCATCACATAATGACTCGCGAATAACATGCTTAACATTAAAACTAGTTTCTTCATTATTCTTTATCTCCAACCAATTCAGGATCAACACGATAACTTAACACTTGAAAACCAAAAGGATTCACAAGCCGTTTACTTTCTTTCATGAGTGAAGGATTTTCATATTCATAAGAAACCGTTGCTACCCAAGTATGCTGCTCACCTTCTCCCTCTTCATCTACACGTTTTGTATGTTTAATAAATCGCACCGTAGCGACGCCTTTGCCGTTAGGAACCACACTGATAATATCTACCAACGCACGTACATTATTGCCAAACGTTTTATCGATCGCTTTGTCACCCGTAAATAATTTGGCATATTCCGCCCCAACATTAGAATGGGATAATAAACCGACGGTGTTGTAGTCTTTTTGCAAGGTATACCAATCGTAGGTTTCTCGCGCACGCACATAAGTAGCCACCCAATATTTATCCATCACATCGTCATAGCCGATTTTTTTATCATGCAGCGCGGTAACAATGTCCGGCACGCCTGTTGTGTTATCAACACGAACGACGTAGGGCGTAGATTCTTTGAGCGGCATCATCAACACAATGGCAAGCCAGGATAAAAATGTAACAGCGATGGCGCCCATGGTAATGATCCATGCACGACGTTCTGATTGTTCAAGCATGAAGGTACGTGAAGCTTCCCAATCTAACGCCTCATCGTGCAGTGTTTTTTTATCTACGGAATTTTTATTTTCTGTTGGCAAGGATGATTTTTTTCTAAAATTTATCATGGGTTAAGTCCTAGCTTGGGACAATGCCTGTATTGACTGTTGTGCTGGGTATTGGGACAGGTTTTACAGCATTGATCGGTACGCGTTTTGCGTATTTGTAAGTTGGTGGTTCTGGAGGAGCGCTGCAAGCGGTTAGTCCAAATATCATTGCGAGAAGAAATATTTTTTTCATTAGATTTATCTCCTATAAGATTTTCGTCTACGTTTTTTTCGGTTATTATTTTTTTTAAAACCAGTTTGGATATTTTCCATGAGTTTTCGTTGGTAGAGAGGTGTGTTGGCGCTACTGGAATTACCAGAGCTTCCAGAACTACTAGAACTGCCATGACCTCCAGAACTTACTGAATTTCCACCCCCTTTCCCTCCCC
>JBIIEG010000171.1:0-2773 GCA_044237955.1 Gammaproteobacteria bacterium | reverse complement strand
AATTGCTTAAAAATAGAAAAAACACCAGGTTCTCTGTTTTCCGCAATGCGGAAATTCTGCCTAGGTGAAGTGAATTTTCAACGTATTGGTTACAATGCACAAGTGATTACCAGAGAAGATTTGAGCTTTGATGTATGTCTGGCCAAGGTTGAAAACTCTTTGGCTCATTGTGTTGCTACTAGACAGGGTTTTCTCCAAGTGAATTGGAGAGATTTCAACCTGGCGTACCTTAAACACAACCTTTCCCTTAAAATGTATTTGTAAAGGAGTTCGTATGAATATCCACGATTTGTACCAAGTTGGCATCTCAAAAACAAGCACACGACTGCTCATGAACCCATTGCGCAGAGTGTTGTTTAAACTGATGAGGCCTTACTTTGATCGGCTTATAGAAGAAATTAATAAACTGGAATCTCCTAAGGCTAAAACTATCGAGACTCGTTTACAGGCTGTTGAAAAAGATAGGGAGGCAATGGCGCATCGTTTTAATACCATCGAGTCCAAACTGCGATATAAGAAATAGCGCACATGATAGAAGCCTTTGATAGCTACAACTTGAAGAAAGATGAAAATTGCAATTATTCTGACTGAGCCACATAATGGCAGCGTTATTTTTTCCTGGGAACTGGAACTCTATGCATAATACGCAACCCATCGCCATCGTGACAGGCATCACAGGCCAAGATGGCGCCTATCTGGCTGAACTTTTATTGGCTAAAAATTATCGCGTTTACGGCACTTATCGACGCACCAGCTCCGTGAATTTTTGGCGCATCCAAGAACTAGGCATCGACAAAAACCCCTGCCTAAATCTTGTAGAATACGATCTGACAGATTTATCCGCCAGCATACGACTGCTTCAACAAACCCAAGCGACAGAAGTCTATAACTTAGCAGCACAAAGTTTTGTCGGCGTTTCATTTGAACAACCCATCACCACCAGCGAAATAACTGGCATGGGTGTTTTGCATCTGCTGGAAGCCATCCGCATCGTTAATCCCAAAATCCGTTTTTATCAGGCCTCCACCTCAGAAATGTTTGGCAAAGTACAAGCCATTCCACAAAACGAAGCCACGCCATTTTATCCGCGCAGTCCCTACGGTGTTGCAAAACTCTACGCACACTGGATGACCATCAACTACCGTGAAAGTTATGGCATTTTCGGTGCCAGCGGCATTTTGTTTAATCACGAATCGCCACTACGCGGGCGCGAATTTGTGACACGCAAAATCACAGACAGCATTGCCAAAATAAAACTGGGTCAACTAGATACATTGGAATTAGGTAACTTAGATGCAAAACGTGATTGGGGTTTTGCCAAAGAATATGTAGAAGGCATGTGGCGTATGTTGCAAGTTGATCAACCGGATACTTATGTTTTAGCGACACAACGCACAGAAACAGTCCGTGATTTTGTGATGCTTGCTTGTAAAGCCGCAGAGATTGATTTGGTGTGGAAAGGAACAGATGAAGAAGAGCAGGGCGTCGATCAGAAAACAGGTAAGACCATTGTGCGCATCAACGCAGCATTTTATAGACCTGCAGAAGTAGAATTACTCATTGGTGATCCTGCAAAAGCAAAACGTGAATTAGGATGGGAAGCTAAAACTTCTTTAGAACAACTTTGTCAGATGATGGTAGAAGCAGATCTGCGTCGTAACCAGCAAGGAAACTCGTTTTAATGACAGTCCTCATCACAGGCAAAAATGGTTTTACCGGCCATTACATGCAAGCGCTTTTGGAAAAAGAAGGATTTTCCACCGTTGGATTATCGTATGGAAAAAATACATTCAAAGGCGATATTTCCTGTGACCTGTTAGATAAAGCCGCGCTTAAATCCGTCATTGCTGACATAAAACCCACCCATGTGATTCACTTAGCTGCACTCTCTTTTGTCATGGAAGAAAATGAGGAAGCTTACTATCGTACTAATTTATTCGGCACACAGAATTTATTAGAAGCACTGGCTGCCTTAAAAACACCCCCTCAAAAAATCGTCATACCTAGCAGCGCGAATGTTTATGGTTTGCTAGAAGCTGATCGCTTAAAAGAATCCGCCTGTCCTGCTCCTGTGAATCATTATGGGATGAGTAAATTAGCAATGGAGCATATGGCGCGCACTTGGTTTGATCGCCTCCCGATTGTTATCACGCGTCCATTTAACTACACAGGGCCAGGTCAAGACACACGCTTTTTAGTGCCTAAAATTGTGGATCACTTTCGTCGTCAACAAGCTACGATTGAGTTGGGCAATATCAATGTCAGTCGTGATTTTTTAGATGTGCGCGATGTAGTCGCTGTTTATTTAAGTCTGCTGAATAGTAGTATCCATTCTGAAATCATCAATATTTGCAGTGGGACAGGTATGGCGCTACAAGAAATTATCCATCAGATGAATAAAATTGCGGGTTATGAAATAAACATTAGTGTGAATCCGGCTTTTATACGCAACACTGAAATCAGTCGTTTGGTAGGAGATAATTCTAAATTAAAACAGCTTTTAAAATTTTCGCCGCAATTTACGCTGGAACAAACACTGCAAAACATGTATGTCCTATGAAAATTCTTTATAGTCTCACCTCTTTAGCAAACCCCAGAACAGGCATCGGAAATTACACACAGCATTTAATAGATGGCATGTTAGCTCATCCAGATATTACGGATGTCGCTGGCATACAAGGTACTGCTGCTTTAAGCCGCGCTGATTTAGCAGGATTAAATGCAGATACTTTGTTTGCACCGACTACTTTTTTTGCGCGAGTTAAAAAACGGA
>JBIIEG010000184.1:0-2588 GCA_044237955.1 Gammaproteobacteria bacterium | reverse complement strand
AACGGATAAAAGCAGAAAAATCAGCGCGAACATTATATTTAATTGGAAGCGAGTGAAAAAAATTACAGTTTCGCTCGTTAGATTTTACTCCAGCCAGTATTGGTGGAGAATTTTGCAAGAGCCTCATCATTTTGAGAATAACACTTATGACCTGGATCCCGTGGTTAAGTCGTCCACGGGATGACGGGCTGGTCGCGGGCTGGCGGGGTATCAACGACGAGGTAGGACGATATACGTGGTTTTAAGCGCCTCTTGCTTGGGTAGGCTTTACCCCTGCTTCTGAAACTTGCGCTCTTTCTTTGCGGACACGATCGAATTTCTTTTGTTCTTCAACACTGGGTGAATATCCCACAAGCGGATAATTTCTATCTTGCGCTGCGAGCCACGCAGCCCATTGCATCAGCGCTGTACCCGAAATAATTTCTACGCCTGGCCAGCCTTTTTCCATGGCCAGCTGAATCATAGCCGCAGCCGTATCAACCGTCTGGCGGGTGAGTGTGCCATCACCTGTGCCTGTTGCGCCTCCACCGCTATCATCTTCTGCGATCTCAGGATTCCCCGGACCATATAGATACCTGCCTGGCGAGCTACTGATGGCCTGACCATAGTCATGAATGATCCAACCTGAAGCAGGTGCTTTTTTAAATTGCGGGATGACCAACTCTTCAAATTTTGCGTGCATGCTGATCATTTGCAAATAAGGATAACGCTCCCGCAAATAAGCTAACGCCTGTTTGTCTAAGAAGTCTAAAGGCACTGTCGCAATACCCACCGCGCGGTTTTCCCAGAGGTCTTTGATTAAATTATCTATATTGCTGGCAACCATTTTTCATGTCTCTACAGGAGTCGTTAAGGGCCCTTCTAGAAATGAGCGCTTTGTTTCAAGACAAGGCGCGCGAATGATCCGACACGCAGTTTACAGAGGCGTCATGAGCACCAGAAGCATGCGCAGAACGCAGTATTGGAACAAAAAAGCAATTTATAGCGACGCCCTGAAGCATATACCAAGGATGATCTCTTCGGCAACGGAAGGCAAGTAGGCGCCCCCTCAATAAAGCTAAAACAATGAGCAAAACCGTAAAATCCATAAAGACGAAAAAGACTGAAAAATCTTTATCAGCAATTCTTTGGTTTCTACCGTGATACAAAAGGGGTGTGGTTGAAAAAACCATACCCTTTTTTTGCTTACAAAAACTGTCCCATTGTTACTCGCGGATGTCCGTTTAGATCCCTACAAATACTGATATTTTTATATCCTGCCTGCAGCATACGCGCTTGCACAAAAAGCGCTTGCTCAAATCCATGCTCTAAAAATAACCAGCCACCTGTCACTAAATATTTTTGAGCGTGATCAACAATATCATTCAAATCACGCAAACCATTTTCATCTGCAATTAAAGCGTGTTTTGGCTCAAATGAAAGATCAGCCAGATGTCTATCGTCTGCAGCAATATAAGGGGGATTGCTGACAATCGCATTGGCTCTAATTGCTGGTAAGGCATCACACCAATGACCTATATAAAAACGGATATTGCTCAGCGCTAATTGATCAGCATTGCGTTTTGCAACTGCTAACGTTGCAGGATATTTATCAGTCGCAATCACTTGCCAATGCGAACGTTCTTTTGCAACTGCCAATGCAATAGCGCCGCTACCTGTGCCTAAATCAGCGATTGTTTGTGTTGTTGTAGTAGGTAATGTTTGCAGCACTAATTCTACTAACAGTTCTGTATCGGGTCTGGGTATCAATGTGTCAGGCGTGACTTCTAAAGCAAGAGACCAAAATTCTTTTTCGCCTAAGATATAAGCGATAGGCTCGCCTTTTAAGCGACGCGCCAATAGTTGTTGGAACTGTTGATGTTGTTCAGCGGTAAGTTGGTATTCAGGCCAGGCGAATAAATAACTGCGTGGTTTTTTTAAAGTGTGAGACAGCAGTAGTTCTGCGTCTAAATGAGGATTTTCTGAAGAGGTGAGAAACAAACAAGCATCATGCAAAGCACTCTGCAATGTAGGAAAATTTGACATCATTTTAGAATAACGCTTATGACCTGGATCCCGTGGTCAAACCATCCACGGGATGACGCCCCAGTGTGGTAGTAGAATTTGA
Organism: Gammaproteobacteria bacterium; assembly: GCA_044237955.1. GTDB lineage: Bacteria > Pseudomonadota > Gammaproteobacteria > JAURND01 > JAURND01 > JAURND01. The sequence continues at coordinate 481 of JBIIEG010000184.1, read as the reverse complement.
AAAAGTTAAGCTTTCTCCCCTTCTCGCCACACCAAGTTCAATTCTTTGGCGGCTTTCACATCATCCAAACGTCTAACAGGCAAGGTATAAGGCGCGCCATGCAATTTGTCGGGATCCGTTTTGGCCTCTTGCAACACCTTCGCCATGATCTCCACAAAGGCATCCATCTGCGCTTTACTCTCGCTTTCTGTGGGTTCAATCAGCATACACTCAGGAATGAGCAGCGGGAAATAAACTGTCGGTGCATGTACGCCATAATCCAACATACGCTTGGCATAATCCATTGCACTCACACCCCACTCTTTGGCAGATTTTTGTGCAGTAATAATAAACTCATGGCTGGCACGTCGCTTGGGGAAAGCAGGCACAAAACCTGTTCTTTCTAATTCTTTGAGCAGGTAGTTCGCATTTAATGTGGCGAATTCTCCAATGCGCTGCAAGCCTATGCGTCCTAATAAGCGAATGTATATCCACGCACGAA